>JAYUOX010000426.1:0-2680 GCA_043760595.1 Cytophagales bacterium | reverse complement strand
CTCGGTGGCACTTCGAGATTTTGTACGCAGATTCTCGAAGTGCCACCGAGCGTCGGTCGCTTCGAGCTACAGTAACTTACCAATTTTTAAAAGGATTTTTCGATAAATTGGCGTTAAAATATTTGTTTTCATGGGTTACCTCACGGTCAATCCATGCGGGAATTTCGTAGGTTACATCAATACTTTTTAGCTCAATTTCTGCCACAACCAAGCCTTCATTCTCTCCATTAAATACGTCTATTTCCCATGTATGTCCTTGATAGTCAATTTTATAACGTATTTTTTCGATATTATTTTCCGTAAAACCATCTAACAATTCTATCGCCTCCGACTTCGGGATTTTGTATTCGTATTCAGGTTTGATGGCAGGGTTATCGGTTTTGCCTTTGATGGTAATATAACCCTGATTTTCAGTGGCTCGTACCCGCACCGTTTTCCCGATTTCGTTCACGATATACCCTTGACGGTAATACTCACCATCGGGCTTCGGGAGGGCTTCCCAGAGGTCGTGTTTGACTAAATATTTTCTTTCTATTTCTACTGGCATAATGATTTTGAGTATGACAGGTTTCCAACCTGTTATCATTGAACTGGGAGTATCTAATAAGTCCAAAGTATTAAGTCCTGAGGATTTAGAGGCAAATAAAATTCCAAATAAATTAATTTTAGCCAAATTTAATTCTGAATAATTATTTTAATTTACTATTTCAGAATAAAATTTGGCTAATTATTCTTAGGACTCAATACTTAAGACTTATTACGCAACCCCAAACTACAAGAAGGTTTAGTGAATTTTTTACTCCAAAACCCCCTCTACTTCCTCCTCCACCAAAACCTCTTCTTCTTCAAACAACTTCGCCTCCATCACATCTTTCATTGTTACTTTAAAGAATTTTTTATGAATATCAAAAGGTTCTGTACCACATTCGGCGGGGGTAGCACAGTGCTTGAACGACCCGTCTTCTTGCATTTCGTAGGCATTGACGTTGTCCTGCAAATTCCAATCAAGAATATGGATGGCTTGCTGCTTTACATTTTCGGCATGAATCTCAAAGAGGGATTCAATCCGTCGGTCAAAACTCCGAACCATAATATCCGCCGAACCGCCATAAATTTTAGAGTCGTTGTTGTTATGAAAATAATAAAGACGAGTATGTTCCAAGAAATCTCCCACCAGCGAGCGGACCGTAATATTCTCCGAAAGTCCTTTGCGTTGTGGTTTCAAACAACAAATTCCTCTCACAATCAACCGCACGGGTACACCCGCTTGCGAGGCTTTATAGAGTTCATCAATCGTAATTTTATCCTGTAACGAATTGATTTTCAAACAAATACCACTTGGCAATCCGTTTTGTGCATTATCAGCCTCATGGCGAATCATCTCGACCAAACGCTTCCGCATATCACGGGGGGCAGTGATGAGGCGTTCATACGAATGCGGTTGCGAATGCCCTGTGATGACGTTAAAAAACTCAGAAATATCTCTCGTCAAGACCTCATCCGTCGTCAAAAGTCCGATGTCGGTATAAAGTTTGGCGGTATCTTCATTATAATTTCCAGACGAAAGATGGGCGTAACTTCTCACTCTATCTCCCTCATTTCTAATGACTTGCAATAATTTTGTGTGCGTTTTCAATCCTGGGATTCCGTAAATCACAAAACAGCCCGCCTTCGATAATCTTTGGGCTTCACGGATGTTGTTTTCTTCGTCAAAGCGAGCTTTTACTTCAAACAAAACTGATACGTGTTTTCCATTTTCTGCCGCATGAAGCAAGGCATCCGCAATCCGTGAACTTCTGGAAATTCTGTACAACGTAATCTTGATTGCCAGTACTTGTGGGTCTTCGGCGGCTTGTTCCAACAATTGTAAAACAGGCTCAAAATTATTGTAGGGGTGATGTAGAAGAATATCACCTTCCTTCATCGCATCAAAAATATTATCAGGCGTTTGCGTGGTCAATCCTAAAGCAGGAACTGATGGCTTCTGAGGAGCTTGTTTTACTTTGAATTCTGGATGCTTGATAATTTGCCAAAAAGCCGTGAAATCCAAAAGATTATTGCTCTCGAAAATACCATTTTTGTCAATCTTCCAACGTTTCAACATTATTTCGACCATCCACTCAGAATAGCCCGACTCAATCTCAACCCTTGTAACACGTCCTAAACGTCTATCTTTGATTTTTTTTCTGATTTCATCAATAAAGTCGGTTTCAGAATCTTCGTGTTCGACCATGTCAAAGTCTCCGTTCCGAGTAATTCTGAAAAGTGAAACCGACTCAATTTCTACGTTTTTATACAATTTCCAGATTTCGTGACGGATAATTTCTTCGATGGGAACGAAGAGTATTTCGTCTTCTCGCTCAAAAATATAGAAGCGTTTTAAGTTTTGGGGAATTTGCACAAAACTAATTTTTCGATTTTCATCTTTCCCTGCTTCCGACCTCTCATTTTCACTTTTAGTAACGACTCCAAATATCAAAGTTTTAGCCAGAAGACTCGGGAATGAGTGCGTATGGTCGAATACCATAGGCGTAAGCATGGGGTAAATAGTACGGCTAAAATAATCAATGATATGGTCAGTTTCTTCGTTATTCAATTCCGAAATATTTACGATTCTGAAACCATTTTCGGCAAATTTGGGGGTGAGCTCTTCTCTAAAAAGTCTTTGTTTTTCTTCCAT
>JAYUOX010000425.1:0-2692 GCA_043760595.1 Cytophagales bacterium | reverse complement strand
CTTCATTAATCATTACTTTTTGCTTATCCTCTGCATTTTTTTGACAGGCGGTTAATGTAGTAAAAAGCGATATTGTGATTACCATTTTTTTCATAATTGTACAGTTAGTTGAAATGAATTTGTCTCATCAGTTAAAAAAATCAGCGTAAATCTGTGTTGCCGAAGGCATCTGCGTCATCTGCGTGCCATATCTACAAATCCAATTTATAATTCGTCTTATCCACTAAATGTTTACTCAAAATCTCCCTTGCGTTCTCCACAATGGCTGTTGAAGGGTTTTGTCCGCCAATCATTTGGGCAATTTCCATGACTCGTTCCTCATTATTTAACTTCCTGATACGGGAAACAGTTTTGGCAGATGAATTATCTTTATACACAAAATAATGTGCTGAACCCTGTGCCGCAATTTGATGCAAATGCGTAATGGCAATCAATTGGTGACTACGACACATTTCACGCATCATATTGCCCACTTTTATCGAAACTTCGCCCGAAATACCCGTATCAATTTCATCAAAAATGATGGTTGGCAAGGCTCTTTTATTGGCTAAAATATACTTTATCGCCAACATCAAACGACTAAATTCACCACCAGAAGCCACATTTTTAATGGGCTGAGGCTTGATTCCTTTATTGGCAGAAAACAGTAAGTTGATGATATTCAGACCATTAGGTGTTGGTTTGATGATTTCGTTGTTAATATTCAAACTGGCATTGGGCATTCCTAAATCCATTAACAAATCTGAAATTTGCTTCTCGATAACTGGCAAAACCGCAATCCGTGATTTTGATAGGGCTTCTCCCGATTTAATCATTAATTTTTCAGTTTTTTGAACGTTGGCTTTGGCTTTTTCGAGGGCTTCGTCAATGTTCAAAACCCTACAGACCTTTTTCTCTAACTCGTCTTGAATAACAATTAATTCACGGTCCGTTTTGACTTGGTGTTTTTGCAATAAATTATACAATGAATCAAGTCGTTGTTGAATAATTGAGATTTTTTCGTTGTCTAATTCCACTTCTTCCGCCTCAGATTCCACTTCAATGGCAACGTCTTTTAATTCAATTAAACAACTTTGCAAGCGACTCCGTAATTGCTCATACTGTTCTCCGTAGCTACTGATTCCGTTGAAATTGGCAACGGCACTGGTTAAAAATGAAATGATTGATTGCTCTGGATCGTTTAAATATTCAGTAACTAATAATAATTTAGACTTAACTTCTTCCGCATTTTCGAGCTTGTTTAATTCCAACTCTAAACCCTCCAATTCATTGCCTTTTAGCTTTACTTTTTGCAATTCATCTAACAAAAAAGCGTTATAATCAAATTCTTTTTTAGATTCTTTGGCTTCACTCATTAACTGGTCATACGTCCGATGAGCCTTGTTATAGGTCTGATAATCAGCTTTATATTTATCTAAAAACTCGTGATTTTGGGCAAAAGTATCCACGATTTGGAGTTGGTAATCGTTCGCTCCTAAAAGTAAATTATCGTGTTGAGAATGCACGTCCATTAGTTGGGAAGTTACCTTGCGGAGCGTTTCCAAATTCACAGGGGTATCGTTCACGAAGGCACGAGTTTTGCCCTGCGGAGAAATCTCTCGGCGAATGATGCAATGCTCTTCATAATCCAATTCTTCTTCCTCGAAAATACTTCGCATGATATATCCCGAAATATTAAATTCCCCCTCAATTACACACTTTTCAGTCGGATTATAGAGCGTGCGAGTATCGGCACGATTGCCCAATAACAAGCCAATTGCCCCCAACATAATGGATTTTCCCGCACCCGTTTCACCTGTGATGATGTTCAAAGCACGGTCGGGAGCAAAGTCCAAATGCTCAATGAGAGCGTAGTTTTTTATTTGTAAGTTTGTTAGCATTTGTCCGTTGGGTACTTAGATTTTATCATAAATTTAGATAGACAAAAGTACGAATTATTACAAATCTAATTCAAAATCAGACCTAATTCAAAACAAACTCATTTGTTCAATCTTAATTCTTCCACAAATCCATTTTTAGTCCAATGGACTTTTGGAATTTTACCCTCTATTAATTTCTTGTAAAAATATTGTACCGCTTTATCGTTCAGCTCTTTGTAAACCCTAAACCCCAATTTTTGCAGCAGATTAATCGAAGCTTCATTATTTTTGTGCGTATTCGCCAAAATTTCGTAGCGTTTAAATTGTTTCGGAATTAGGTTCAGTAAATGCGTTACAGCCTCAAAAGCGTAGCCGTTTTTTCTGAAAGGTTCAGCAATGGCATATCCAAATTGAGGCTTAGGATGATATCCGTCATAAATTTCAAAGTTCAAGTCGTAAAGATGTAAAATCCCAATGGGTTTTTTGTTTTTGAGGTAGATAATCCAGTCGCATCCACCCCTTTTGCCCGAAAAGCGATTACCTTCAAGCATAAAAAGCGTGTACTGTTCCATAGCTTTTCTGGTCTTGAAATCATCCATCACGAAGGGACTTTCATCTTTTTCAAATAGTTTAAGATACGTGGTAAAATTACGCCAATTTAGAAGTTTGTAGGACAGTCTTTCAGAATCGGGCAAGTTGCTAAAATCAAACAACGGCTTTGCTTTTGGTCGTCGCATTTGCCGATACATTTTGAGGGTTTCAAGGTTTTTTTCAGATAAATTTTTCATGGGCAACGGTTCATTTTCTTCTATTTTTCTCCTTTGCGTAAATTA
>JAYUOX010000424.1:0-23308 GCA_043760595.1 Cytophagales bacterium | reverse complement strand
CGGCAGAAGATTTTATCAAATCGGGTAAATTTGGACCTATCGTGATGGTGGAATTAGTCTGGAACGTAAACCAACCTGGACGATGGAGAAGACCCGCTTTGACCAAAGATTTAAAAGAATCGGATATTGACTGGAAACGGTTTTTAGTAAACCGTCCAAACGACACTTTTGATCCTCGTAAATTCTTGGAATACAGACTTTTCTGGCCCTATTCTTCGGGAATTCCTGGACAATGGATGTCGCATCAGATTGATACGGTTCACTGGTTTTCGGGTTTGCCACACCCACGCAGTGCCGTTGCCAACGGAGGAATTTATCAATGGCAAGATGGTCGTAAAAATGCCGACACCATGACGGTTGTTTTTGATTATGGTCCTTTGGATGATATGACAAAGGGTTTTCAAGTACAATTTACCAGTCGTTTTTCAAACGGTGCGGGCGATACCAAGGAATTGTATTACTCAAACGGTGGTATGATTAATTTGGATACTAACGAAATTTCTTCAACAGGAGGTTTGGGCGAGCGTGAAGCGGGTGCGATGGGAATGAAAGCGAATTTATTGCCAAAAATGAAGTTGAGTGATGTTACCAAAATTGAGACGAATGCCAATACTGGATATGATCAATTAACAACGGCTCACATCAAAAACTGGATGGATTGTGTGCGTTCTCGCAAAACGCCAAATGCTCCAATTGAGGCTGGTTATCAACATTCAATTGCAACAATTATGTCGAATGCCGCTTATAGAACGGGTCAGCGAGTAACTTTTGATGAGAAAACTCAGGAAGTGATGACGGGGGGAAAGGTATTCAAATATTAGAAATATCGTAATTTTACGGAAGCCTTCGGTCAAACCGAAGGCTTCCGTTTAAATATGCAAAAAGACCATTACAAAACCATAAAATCACCCTCAGAAGGATTATTCAAAGACAAAGGAAGTAAATTTTTAGCCTTCGCTTATCCCTTTGAAAATGAAACTGAGGTAAAGAATATCATTGAACCGCTTAGAAAGGAACATTTCAAAGCGGTTCATTTTTGTTATGCCTATCGGATTGGATTAGACAAAAATAATTTCCGAGTAAATGATGATGGTGAGCCTTCGGGTTCGGCTGGACGACCTATTTTGAATGTACTTTTATCCAAAGAAATTACCAATATTTTGGTCGTAGTTGTGCGGTATTGGGGTGGAGCTTTATTAGGTATTCCAGGCTTGATCAATGCCTATAAATCTGCAACTGAGGAGGCAATTCTGAATGCTGAAATTATCGAAAAAACGGTTAATGACGTTTATCAAATCACTTTTGGCTACGTTGAGATGAACGGCATTATGAAAGTTGTAAAGGATTTTGATTTGAAAATTCGCAATCAACAATTTAATAATCAGTGTGTTATTGAAGTTGAATTTAGGAAAAGTATTTCATCGCAAGTGGTTGGGAGGTTTGAGAAGATTGAGGAGATAGAGATTGAGTTTTTGCGGACAAACTGAACAAAAAAAATCTATCTTAGGAAAAGCCTACGACAAGAAAGAGGTGATTAATTTAAAAAATTAAACCTGTTTTAACCTACCATTTTCTTCTTTCAATATCCTAATTATCTCATCTTTACTATCTAACAAATCTTTAAATACATCTTTCATATCCATATAGATATTAAATCCATTTACCGAAGAGTCTTTGTTGTTCGTATTATGAACAATAGAAAAATTAGTATCACTTGAAATTAATTCAATAGGTTCTACATTGAAAACTTTTGCTAATTTGCTTAAATACTCAATCTTAAACGTGCTCAAATCACTTTCCCAGCGACTGTAGGTATTTTGTTTTACACCAATTGAATCTGCAACTTGTTGTTGTGAGAGTTTTCTTTCATCTCGAAGTTTTCGTAGTTTAGTTCCGAAAGTCATATTATTTATTTGGTAAGATTTATTTTATCCGAAAGTTGATAAATTTTATCCAATAATAAAAATATAATCATAGAATTATTCTACAACTTTGTATCACTACTTTACTCCATTTTAAATAATTTTTTAATCTTTTAAATAAAATTTATATGAAAAACAGTGTAATATTAACTCTCGTGATAGCGTTACTTATGATAGGTACAAGCGTTTCAGCTACAGGCTTTGTAGTGAAACCCAACGCTAATTTTAAAAGTGTAGCCAGTACTACTATCAAGAAAGATAGTAGAAAAGTTTTTAAGAAAGTAACTCGTTCACTCAAAAGTGAGAGTGAAAAAAAAGATGAAGTTGCTTATGTTTCATGTTGTATGACATCCAAAATAGAATATACCGATTCAGAAGGCTTTTGTTGCCGCTCACTACAGGTAACGGTTTGTGATAATAATTGTGCTACGGCTTCGCAAAGGGCTAATGCTTTATTAGCAATCTTGTTGTTTATGGGGTTTTAGAATTATATATTTGAGGTCTAATTAAATATTCGGAGTGAAGTAGTACTTTTAAATTTATCAAATAATCAAACTTAATCATGAAATTTTTTTTTCTTTTCGTAAGTATTTATTTTATATGTATTAGTGTGAAGTCACAAGGGGTAGCTGGAACAGCTACGTATAAATACAAGTTCACTAATAGCAAAGATACATTGGTGGGGGTATTATACTTTGATGGTGAAGGAGAGTCTTATTATGTAACTCGTAATGGATTTAAAATACTACAAACAAATACGACAAAGTCAAATGGTGTTGTTAGTAATACAGAGGTAAAAACTATCCAAACAAAGCGTCAGGATTCGTCAATTGTATATATAAGTACAAATAAAAGAATCCAATACTATACAAAGCGAATATTGTTTAAAAATGTTATTATTTCAGATACGTTAAAGGATATTTCATGGACACTTTTATCCGAAAAGAAAAAAATAGGGACGTTTATATGTAACTCAGCTAAAACAAGGTTTGCTGGCAGAAATTATACTGTTTGGTATGCCTCAGAAATCCCCATTAGTGTAGGACCTTGGAAACTGAATGGCTTACCTGGTATCATTGTTGAATTTATGGATGATTTAGATTTAATTTACTTTACTTTGGACAATATTGAGATTAAAAAAGAAGTAAGTATTAAACCATTTAATTATGAAGAGATGGTTAATAAATCTATAACGAAAGAGGTATTTAAAAAGCAAGAAAAGTTACAACAGGATAAACTGAAGGGGTTAGCCACTTCTCATGATTCTGAAATCAAAATGAATAATGGACAAGGTTTAGAATTAGAAGAAAATTAGTCTTATGAAATTTATCTTTATTTTTATTTTTTTCAATCTCATTTCGTTTGTGAGTAATTCTCAGAGCGTGGAAATAACAGGGATAGTTAGAAATGAAAAGTCACAAACCATCTCGTCCGTTGTTATACGGTTAGTAAAACCAGATAAAGATTCTACTACAATTGCTTATGCTCTCACTAATACACGTGGCGAGTATAGAATTAAGGGAGATTTTAAAGAAGATACATTGCTTTTGATAACTCAAATGTTGGGTTATCAAAAGCAATTTTTTGTTCTTAGTGTTAAAAAAATAGCCAGATTTCAACATGATATTATTCTCAAAGAGAAAGAGATAGTGTTAAATGAAGTTATTGTTAGGAAACAAGTAGCTATTAGGATATTAAAAGATACGACTACGTATAAGGTAAAAGAATTTTTAGATGGTTCAGAAAAAAATGTAGAAGATGTATTAAGAAAATTACCTGGCATTCAGGTAAGTGATGGAGGTAACATTACATTTAAAGGTAAAAAAATTGATAAAATTACGATAGAAGGGGAAGACTTTTTTTCAAAAAACTACAAATTGATTTCAAAAAATATGCCATCATTTACAATAGATAAAGTAGATGCTATTGAAAATTATAATGATAATGCCTTGCTAAAAGGTATTACAAAATCAGATAAGACAATATTGAATCTAAACATAAGCAACGATATTAAATCTACAACATTTGGTAATATCCAAGGGAGTTTGGGTCATTCTGACCGCTATGAACTACAAAACACGATATTTAATTTAAGCAAAAAACTAAAAATAGGACAAATAACGAATCTCAATAATGTTAGGTTTGATCCTGTATCAGAAGCTCAAAATTTATCAGAATCTGCAAACCCTGATATTCAAGATACGGAGTCCAATGAATCATATTTTGGAATTAATGAAAGTATTGCAAGTCCTAATATTCCAAAGGATAGATTTGTAGAAAATAATGCTAAGTTATTAGCTTTAAATTTATCAAAAAAAATATCCCAAAATACAAAAGCTCGTTTTTGGTCTTATCTATCAAGTGATAGAACAAATCAAAGTTTACAAAGTAATTCAACTTTTTTTACTGGTGATAGTAGTTTGATATTAAATGATAAATATAATTTTCAAAGAACCCCATTATCAATTAAGGGATTATTGGAGATTGAAAAAAAAACAAGTATAAATTCTCAATTAAAGTTTCAATCAATTAATGATTTTAGCACTCCCAAGTCAAACACTAATATTGAGAATAAGATACTCGGACTTATCCAGAATCTTAATACACAATTTCAAGAAAAATCTTTTTCATCAATAAATACATTAGAATTTACTAAGAAAATAGATACAGAAAAAGCTCTGGTTAGCTATATTTCATTCCATAGAAAAGCACTTCTAAGTGATTATTTGGTTTTATCACCTCAATATAATTTCTTAAAAACTTTATATAAATCATCTAAGGGCTTAAAGCAAAATATTGATTTTGATGAATCTGATTTATCCCTGAAAGTAAAATATGTAGAACACCATAAAAAAAGATATACGACCTTTTTTATGGGTTTAAGTACATTAAATAATGACTTAAATTCAAGTATAGACTTTGTAAAACAGGAAAAAGATACAACTTCTGAGAACTATATTCTATCAGAAAATTTAATCCATTACAAAAAAAAGAGCATTTATGCAGAAATAAACAATATTTGGGAACTAAATAAGTGGTCAATATTAATTAATGGTTCGTACTACTTAGGTAGTGTAAAGACCGATTTTTCAATAAATAATTATGATTTCTTGAACAAAACAATAGGAGTAAAATTTAAGCCCATAGAAGGGAATCAATTTGTTCTCGCACAATCTCAACTCTATACAGTACCTAACCTATCAAACTTAACTAATAATTATTTACTCAATAATCAGCGTAATTTTCAAAAGGGTACATCAGAATTCAATATTTCAAAAAGTAATATTACCAGTTTTAATTATGCTTCCATTAATATGATAACCCAAAGGTCATTTATAAATACATTTCAATATACAAATGTAATGTCCCCATATATTAATGATGTCACATTTAACAAAAACCTAATATTTTCTAACCTAAGAGCAACGGATAATACCGTTAGGAATTATAGTTTTAGTGCTATTAGTCAATATGATAAATTTTACTATTCTCTTCGAACCCGTCTTAAAATTGGAGCTGAATTAAGTAAAAATTTCGTCAATTTTAAAAATGAGGGAGGTAACTTGAAACAAAACATTCAAGAATCAGTATCATTTAACGGATTACTAAGCTCAGGATTTGATTTTCCAATTAATATTGAAACAGGATTTATTCATTCAAATACTCGCTTTGCATTGAGTGATTCAAATTCAGATCCCCAAAAAGCACTTACGAATAAATTATATTCGATAATAAGAATTAATTATGGAACATTGGTAAAAGGAAACATTAAAATGGAATACACATCTTTTGATTTAGACAATAGTAAAAATAATACTTTCTTTACTGATCTGTGGTTATCTTATCAACCCAAAAAAGGGAAATTCAATTATGAAATTATTGGGAATAATATTTTTAATGCAAAAACGATATTTAACCTATTTTTTAATAATTTCTATTCCACAAGTAACACGTATAACTTGGCAGAAAGAATAATTAGGTTGAAGATAGAGTACAGATTTGGAGCAAAATAAATTCTATATCTGGGGTCAGTTTTATTGCTGGCTTCTTTTTTTACTTGTTGATACTACTCTCTCTATTCAAAAGCCTTTTTTATATATTTTTCCCCTAATCTTAAAATCAAAAGATTCTTCTACAATTTGTACGGAAAATATGGTTGATAATCAATATTATGGTTTTGAACCTATACGATGTTAGTTCTCGTATAAATTATAGTTGAACGACACGATTTAGAATACCATAAAGGTTTAAAGGAGAACAATAGATTTTAGAATCTACGCTTTTGATACCTTTTGAATCTTTTGTGGTAAAAATAATAACTTACGTCCTTTTATCTCCCTCTGTCGCAGAAAATACCAAATCTGTCGAAAAACCAATCCTCAATCCCCAATAACTAATCCCTTATCCGTACCTTTGCAAATCAAAACAACAAATTAAAATGGATATATACGTAGGTAGTATTCCTTTCAAATGGAAGGATGCAAAATTGGTAGAGATTTTCGGAGAATTTGGCGAAGTGCATTCTGCCAAAATTGTGATAGATAAATTTACTCGTCAAAATAAGGGTTTTGCCTTCGTGGAAATGCCTAATGACGAAGAAGCAAAAGCCGCCATCGCAGCCTTGGACGGCAAGGAATTTGAAGACAGAAATATAATCGTTAATCAGTCTGTACCCAATAATGCTGGAAGTCTGGACAAAGATAAAAAGAAGAAAAAATCATACACCCCAAAGCCCGAAAACAAGCAATGGAAGCCATTTAAGGGGATTGGAAAAAAGAGGTAAAAGGGTAAACGGTTCACGGTGAACGGTTCATGGCAAAATATATTCATTTACAGTTTTCAAGAATTAAAATGTTGAAGATTCAAACGTTTATATTTTTATCATTGGATTTTATTGCCTCGAACCGTTTACCATTTACCGTGAACCGTTTACCGAAAATATTATGAAATACCCATTATTACTACTAATAAGTTGCTTCGTAACGATGGCTCAGGCACAGGGCGTACTCACGCTCGATGAAGCCATCAAAATTTCTTTGGAGAATAACTTTTCCATCAAAATTGCCAAGTCAAATCAGCAAATTGCTGACAATAATAATACCCGAGGAAATGCTGGAATGTTGCCCGTAGTTACAGGAAACATCAACAAAAACTACGTAGTCAGTGGCGTAACCATCGGGCTTTTTGACCCTAAACTTGACCCTATCGAACGTTCAGGGGTACAAAATAATACAGGCGGAATTGGCGTAAATGCCGTTTGGACGTTATATGACGGTATGGGAATGTTCATTGCCCGAGACCGCCTTCGTGAACTCCAAAAAACGACTGTAACACAATTAGAAAGTAATCTTGAAAATTCTATTTCACAAGTTAGCAATGTTTATTACGATATTATTCGTCAGTCGAGGAGGGTAAAGAATTTGAAACAAGGTTTATCAATTTCCAATGACCGCCTCAAACTTTCCCGTGACCGTTATGAAGTTGGTCAAGGTTCAAAGGTGGATTATCTTTCTTCACAGGTAGATTATAACGAAGACAAAGCCGCATTGATAGCCCAAGAACAAGGTTTAGAGAATGCCAAAATTAGTCTTAATTCATTGTTAATCAGAAACTTACAGACTGATTTTTCAACGAATGATACCATTATTTTGGATAAAAAACTTTCGCTTGAATTATTGCGTGAAGCAACTCTGAAACAAAATCCACTGTTAGTTTTGGCAGAACAAAACAAGAAGTTAGCGGATATAGATTTGAAACTGCAAAAATCAGCCCAACTCCCTCAAATTGACTTAGTTACTGGTTATAATTACAACACCCTCAACAACGGTGCAGGTGCTCCACAAGCCACCAAATCACTCGAAAATTTTGCCTTTAATTATGGAATCCGTGCTTCAATAAATATTTTTGATGGTTATAATCAAAAACGAAGAATTCAAAATGCTAAAATTGGTCAGGAAATTGCCAGTTATCAAGAAGGGGATTTGAGAAATCAATTGAACACAGCCTTAGAGAGGACTTTTTTGACCTACAAAAATGCCTTAGAATTAATAAAATTAGAAACCGAAAACTACAAAATTGCCCGTCAAAATATTGATATTGCCTTTGAAAGATACAAAGTCGGAAACTCAACGGCGTATGAACTTCGGGAGGTACAACGCAATGCCGTAGCGGCTGAAACCCGTTTGATTGAGGCAGAATTTAACGCCAAAATTACGGAGATTGAATTGTTGAGGTTAAGTAGTAAAGTTTTAGAATAATATGATACAAATAAATTGTATTCACCACATTGCCATTATTTGTTCTGATTATCAAAAATCAAAACATTTTTATACAAACGTTTTGGGTTTTGAAATACTGAATGAAGTCTATCGTGCTGAACGTCAGTCTTATAAGTTAGATTTATCGGTAAATAGAATGTATCAAATTGAATTATTTTCCTTCCCAAATTCTCCCGTCCGTACCTCACGACCAGAGGCTTGTGGGCTACGACATTTAGCTTTTGAAGTTGATTCTGTCTCTGAAACCAGAGAACAATTAGTTTCGCAAAGTATTGACTGTGAGACGATTAGAATTGATGAATTTACGGATAAGGCGTTCTTTTTTATGGAAGACCCAGACGGTTTACCGATTGAATTTTACGAAAAATGATTTTTCATTATTTAGAATTTAGGCGATTTGTCATCCCGACGCAGGAGGGAGCTGAGTCAAAATTCTCTATTCAAATAAACTCAGTTCCCTCCTGCGTTGGGATGACAAATTAAACTAATCAATCTAATTTCAATGAATAAAACACTACTATTTATCCCCTTCTTGGCTTTGCTTTGGAGTTGTGGAAATTCTCCTAAAAACGATTTAGAATCAACCACGGATACCTTAAAATATGCTATGAGGGGCTTTGTAAAGCACAGTGCCACGTGTGTAAATAAAGATTCATTGTGTGCAACAGTAAAGTTTGAACACCCTGAATTTGAGGATGTTAGCTTCAATAATGTCATTAAAAACGAAATTCTGAATATTTATCACGATGATAATGATAGCACAAAATCTCGCCCAAAGAATTTTGAAGAATTAGCCAAACCTTTCGTAAAAGATTATGACTTAAAAATAAAGGAAGGGAAGAGTTTTGTCAATGAAGCCAACGCTCAAAACGAAGGCGGTTTCTTGGCAACGCCTTGGTACATGGAAGCCTACACGAAAGTAGCCCGCCAAACCAAAAAATACTTGATGCTCCACACCAACACCAATTGGTTTATGGGGGGCAATCATCCAATCAGCATGGAATATTTTTATGTCTATAATCGAGCTGATTTTAAACGAATTACCTTAGACGATTTGTTTCAAAAAGGCTATGACCAAAAACTTTTAGTGATTGCCGAAGGTATTTTCAGAAAACAAGAAAAACTAAAACCAGCCGATAAATTAAGCGAAGAAGCGGGGTATTTCTTTGAAAATCAACGATTTATCCTGAATGACAATTTTACGCTGACCGATAATAGCATCAAATTTTTGTTTAATGTTTACGAAATAAAACCTTACTCGTCAGGACTGACAGCGTTAGAGATTCCGTATGAAGATTTGAAGGGGATTTTGAAATAAAAAATAAACGATGGTGTATTTGCGAATCTACACCATCGTTTTGTTAATCTAAATAGCTCAAAAGAAGCGGGGAATTGAGTGACCGAACTACCAATCTACAATCGTTATCCGTTGAAAATAAGGATTATAATTCCAACGATTATATTTTAAACTAAAACAACTTTTTAGTGGAAAATCGTTTTAAATTAATGCCCAAAATGTTCAACAGTAAGAATATTCCAAGGGCTAAAAGGCAAATGCCTAAAATGAAATTCAATGCAAAAAACATAAATTCTTTGTGAGGTAATTATAATGCAAAGCACGGAATAAATATCTAAAGGCTTTAGAGTAAAATTACCTAATCTACCCGTAAATTTACGTTATTGTCATTTGGTAATAATTTAATCAAAATGCTGATAATCAATTAGTTATAAATTTTATGAAAATATCTTGGGAAGATTTTGAAAAAGTTGAATTACGGGCAGGAACAATTTTGGAAGTGCGGGACTTTCCAAAAGCCAAAAAACCAGCCTATCAGTTGGTCGTGGATTTGGGAGACGAAGTCGGTATCAGACAGTCCTCAGCCCAATTAACGAAGTTGTATTCAAAAGAAGATTTATTGGGGCGGCAGGTTTTGTGCGTAACCAATTTTCCACCAAGACAGATTGCTGATTTTTTATCGGAAGTCTTGGTAACAGGCTTTATTTTGTCCGATGGTGAAGTAGTACTTTCATCCATCGAATGCCCTGTACCCAACGGGACGAGGTTAGCCTAAAAAAAACCGTAAAACTTTGTAACAACCTATCTGTTAGTTTGTTATATTAATAGAAATAATTAAACCTCCCAATAAATGAAATACAAATTTATCTACATCATCTTCTCTTTTGTGGTATTAACCACTTCAACAGGTTTCGGATTTTTAGAATCTTCAACCATCATGCACGGGCGTAAAAATCGTCAAATGAAAGCTGATTCGGCAAAAATGGTTGCTCCACATTATCATTTTGTAAATAATCAATCTTCGGTAAAAAAAGAACAAGTGAAACCCTCTGAAAGTCAAATTACAAAATCTGTTGTTCAGTGGTTTTCTAACATTCTAAAAAATACCTTGGAGGCTTTGGGAAATATCCTTGTCAATGCGGGCAAATTTGTTTTGATGGCTTTGATTAGATTTCTTACGAATTAATACAATTCCCTCATAACCAATACTTTGGCATAGATATTGTTTTTGATAAGTCATCAGAAATCGCCTTGCCGTGTAGCACGAAATAATTATTCGTATTTGTCGTTATTTTATTGGCAAATAGTCGTTAGTGTTGAAAGATACTCGCCTCCGAAACCAATCGCTAATCTTTCACAACTAACAACACCACCTCATGCGACTCCTATTGCTTTCTATATTGGGAATACTTGGTGTACTGCCAACCTTTGCCCAAAATCCCGATGTCAGATCTGTTGGTGAATTACGAAAAATCATGCACGATGCTGATATGTCCACTAAAATTCGTTTAGACACACTTGTCCGTGAAAATTTATTTGCAGTGGGCATAGTTGATAGCCTTCGTGGGCAAATTTCTATCGTAAACGGTAAATCACTCACCTCTGCCATCAAAGACACCTACATAACAACTGATACTACTCTCAATCATGGAGCGGCGATGCTCGTATATACGTATGTGAAAAATTGGAAAGTCGTAACGATTGAACAAGATATCAACAATCTCGAAGAATTAGAGTTATTAGTAAAGCGACTCGCCTTAGAAAACGGTATTGATATTGCCAAGCCATTTCCTTTCATGGCGAGAACGTGGACAAAAAACATGAACTATCACGTAATCGACTGGCAATCAGGCATTGAACATACAGCCGATACCCACAAACAGTTTGCCCATGAGTTGTGGCATTCGGCGGCTATGGTCATGGTAGCAGGTTTTTATTCAGAAAATCATCAAGGTATTTTTACAGATTATAGTAAAAAAATAATCGTCAATGCCATCACTTCCAATCCTATGACTTGTGGTCAATTAGAGACGATAGAATCTTTTGGGAAAATTGCTTTTTATTTCCCCGACAATGAAGGAATATCAAGAAGTATTGCCGTAGAGGCTATGAAATTAGAAGAATACTGAGGAGTTGATTGACCAACTACCTGCTGTAATTTTAACAAATCCCCGGTAACAATAAAAATCAAAAATCGTGAAGATAAATATATCGACAAAAGTAAACCAGAGCCTTCCCAAAGTTTGGGAAGGCTTTAATTTGGAATTATTTTCAAAATTAGCCCCTCCCTTTCCACCCGTAATCGTCAAACAATTTGACGGTTGCATGAAAGGTGATTCAGTTCATTTGGAACTCAATTTTATACTTTTTAAACAAGACTGGATTTCGGATATTATTGACCAAAATACCTCAGAATCAGAGATTTACTTTGTGGACAAAGGTTCAAAACTTCCTTTCTTTCTGAGTTATTGGCAACATCGACATCGTATGGTGAAAGATGGAGACGGGACGGTAATTATTGACGATATTACGTTCAAAACACCTACTCTCTTGACTGATTATTTATTTTACCCTTTGATGTATCTTCAATTTTTATATCGTAAACCGATTTATCGGAAGGTGTTTGGGGAGTTTTTGAATAGTAGAATTTAGAGTATAACAGGTTTCTAACCTGTTTGGGTGTCCACAAGAACAGGTTGGAATCCTGTTATACCTATCAAAATATTACGATAAGGTTTTGTGTGAAGAGGTAACTATTATTTTTTTCGTAAATTAGGAAAAATAATCTCCCATGAATCCAGAAAAAACCCTCCAAGACCTTCAACAAAAAGGCATTATTTCGCCTGAACAAAGGGGCTTAATTACTGATTACGAAAAGACGAAACCATTCTCGCTTCACTATGAATTGCGGACACTGTTGTATTTGGGAATCACCTTTTTCACGGGTGGATTAGGTGTGCTAATTTATCAAAACATTGATACCATTGGTCATGGGGTAATCGTGGGATTAATTACCTTAATAACGCTCGTTTGCTTTGGGTTTACTTGTTGGAAACGCCATCCTTTCACGTGGGAAGAAGTAAAAAACCCTGCTCAATTCTCTGATTTTGCCCTTTTATTGGGGTGTATCAGTTTTCTAATCTTAGAAGGTTACCTTCAATTTCAGTACGATTTATTTGGACTAAAATATGGTTTTGTTACGATCATTCCAGCAATACTATTCTTTTTTTGTGCGTATTTTTTCGACCATCGGGGCGTACTTTCAATGGCAATTACAGCCTTTGCTTCTTGGGTGGGCGTGTCGATTGCCCCACTTTCGGTAATAAGTCAAAACAATTTTTCGGACTCTCATTTTCTCTTGACGGCTATACTTTTGGGCGTTGGATTGTCGACAATGGGCTTGTTTTTGGAACATCAAAATCGTAAAAAGCATTTTTCATTTACTTACCTTTTATTAGGTAGCAATCTTGCCCTAATTACCTGTATTATAGGTTTTAGTAGTATAGATTTAACATGGATTTTATATATTTTTGTTGCCTTGATTTTATCAATTTTTTTGGTTTTTTATGCCCGCAAAACTACCTCTTACGTTTTTTTGTTGATGGGAACAATTTACGGATATATTGCTTTATCATTCGGATTGTTCCAGTTTTTTGAAAAAATCAGTTCAGATAGTTTGGCTGTTTTTGGAATGTATTATTTTTTACTTTCGGGGGTGGGAGTAGTGTTATTTTTGATAAATATTAAAAAGATTTTGGGGGTAGGAGGGAAGTAGAAAACTTTAAGTGGTATAAAACGTTTTACTGATACATTACTAAAACAATCTTCAAATGAAAAATAAAATCATTGGTATCTCTTTAAGTATTTTTTACTTTGTATTCTGTGTATTCGTTATTTTTCATAACGCCTCATATCGCTTAGAAATGCTTTTTTCGGGTAAATATTTAGTGTTTATGATGCTGAGTGTCGTAGTGTTTTTTGCGTTGATGAAAATAGTGAAAGAAATTTTTGATGAAAGTGAAAGCGATTTTTGAAGGCTATACGCTGACATTCATACATTTTACGTTCACTTCGAGGACGTTACGAAATGTATTTAATAGAAAAAGGCAGGAAATTTCATTTCCTGCCTTCACTATTTTTAACCAAAAAACTTACTGTGGTTGGTAATTAGATTAAGCAACCTTGGCTTGTTCAGCTGCCGTTGCATTCTTGGCGATAGTGTAAACTACTAAACCAAAACCGATTTTGTTGATAGCATCAGCAATATTGTAAGCTAAATCTACTGGTGAACTTTTTGTAAAGTCGGCACCTGCCACTAATCCGTGAAGGATGTTTCCTGGCAACATACAATATCCAATTGGATAAATTGCCCAGCCTACCAATGTAAACCATCTCATCACTTTGTAACCATCTACCACTGCTGCATTGTTTGAAGATGCTACCAATTTAGAGGCTTCTCCCATGTAGATTTCATAAATGATTACTGCCCAGCCTAATGTTGAGATAACTCCCCAGAATACATTGTTTTCTACACTAACTGCTTCTCCGATGTAACCAGCAACCAACATTAAGATTGAACCTGCCAACAAACGTACTAACATTCCACCTTTGGCACCTGCTGGCTTCAAGATTAAGAAATATTCAACGCACATCAAAGGCACAGTCAATGTCCAGTCAATATAACGGAATTGAGTTGGTGATGTACCTGTCTCTAACCATATACCTCTCATATAGAAATAGTGAACGGCAGCGATAAAAGTAATCAAGCCAGAAATGGTTAATGATGTTTTCCACTTGTCTGAAACTCCACCTCTTTCTACAAAGAAAAAGACCGAAGCCGCCAACATAGACATATAGCCCGTGAAAAATGTGAATCCGATGTAATCACCTGCTTGGAGATTACCATTCAAAAGGATGTTGAATGTGTTCATAATGGTAAATGTTTGGTTTTAATGGATTATTTGAATAATTAATAATACTATTACATTTATGAAACAACGAGGATATGTTATTGTTTTAAATTTTGTTCATTTTTTTTAAATAGAAATTAAACAAACATTATTTAGCCTCGTGATTCATCTGATGTGCAATGATAAGATGGGGTAGTGTAATGAGCGAAATAAAAATAAACAGTATTGGAAATGGGTCAAAGTATTGGGTATATTTATTAATGAAAATCAAAAATCCACACAAAAAAACAATGGACACAAATGTTAATGGCAAAGCCTTGAGATAGACTAACTTGAAAGTTAAATTAGGATGGTCTTTCCGTAAATAATCGTGAATGTTGTCAAAAGCACAGAGGGCGTGCCAACCACCAAAATAAAGTGCAAAAGCAGGTAATAAAGGTAAATAGGCGGACATCAAAAGAATTAAACAAAGGCGAATGATTCTGATTCTATCAAATTGAATTAAAAATTCTGACTGAGCAACAATAAAAATGGTAGTAAGAGATAAACCCAACAGATAGAGGATTTGTTTGACGTTTGAAGTGATATAATTCCAAAGATTCATTACTGATTCTTGATTACCAATCATTTTATTTACAATCGGACGGACTTCTTCGATGTGAGTCAAAAGGATGAAAGCCAAAATGTAGAATCCGTAAATTAACCTTGTAAATGACCAGATTAGGGCATTTTGAGGAACTTTTTCTAAATCAGTTTCGCCAAAATGCCAAGCTGAAATCACTAAGAAAATTAGCAAACTTAATCCTGAATAAAAATACCACGCCAAGGCATACACAACCATTATCGAGAGATATTTTACAGAAAAAATTTTGGAATTATAAACACGATTCATTTTTTTATCGGTAGATTCTTGAATCAAATGGTCTAAGGCACCGTGCGGAATTCCCGTTAAAAGTATTAATGAAACAAAAAAAACAATTTGAATATTTTGGGGTAAAATTCCTTGAAAATATTGCCAAATCAGTAGGATTAAGCCTAACAAAATGGTTATTAAAGTTGGCGTTTTTATGAAAATATTTAAAAATTGGGGCTTCATTTTGTCTAATTGAAATTCATTGTTAGTTAAACAGATATATAAATAGGTTGTTTTTTGATTTTTTAAGCTCTCGCAAACTGATAAATTTATAAAAGACCTCCTGATTTTGTAACTTGCACGCAAATTAGAAAATAAATCTAAAAATATGAAACAAATCATTTTTACTGAGAAAGCACCCGCTGCCATTGGTCCATACTCGCAAGCGGTATTATCAAACGGAACTTTGTATGTATCTGGGCAAATTGCCTTGGCTTTGGTTGAGGCAGGAGCAAATATTGAAGACGAAACTCGTCAAGTAATGAAAAATATGGGAGCTATTTTAGAAGTTGCCAATATGACGTTTGAGAACGTAGTAAAATGCACTATTTTCGTCAAAGACATGAATAATTTTGTAAAAATCAACGGAGTTTACGGGGAGTTTTTTGCCTCAAACCCACCAGCCAGAGAAACCGTTGAAGTGGCTCGTTTGCCAAAGGATGTTAATGTTGAAATTTCGTGCGTGGCGACAGCCCCCTAACCCCCAGAGGGGGAACAATACACACAAAAAATAAATTCAGAATAACAAACTCCCCCTCTGGGGGTCAGGGGGGCTATTATTATATGTCAAATAAACCAGTAAGAGTACGTTTTGCACCGAGTCCAACGGGTGGCTTGCACATTGGCGGTGTCAGAACAGCGTTATATAACTATTTATTAGCCAAACAATTAGGCGGAAAAATGCTACTTCGTATTGAAGATACAGACCAAACTCGGTTTGTGGAAGGTGCGGAGGAATATATTATTGAAGCCCTCTCTTGGGTGGGCATCACGATTGACGAAGGCGTGGGCGTTGGTGGTCCACACGCCCCCTATCGCCAGTCGGAACGCAAGGCAATGTATATGGATTATGCCATGCAATTAATCCATTCGGGGAAGGCGTATTACGCTTTTGATACCTCCGAAGAATTGGATGCGATGCGTCAAAAATTGGAAAGTGAAGGTTCAGCCTTTCAGTATAATGCCGCCACGAGAACCAAACTGAATAATTCTTTGACGCTTTCAGAGGCTGAAACGAAAGCAAAAATTAAGGCGGGAGTTCCCTTCGTAATCCGTTTTAAAGTACCCCCCAAAGAGGAAATTCGTTTCAAAGATATTATTCGTGATTGGGTTTTGGTGCATTCTTCAACGGTGGATGATAAGGTCTTGATGAAGTCCGACGGAATGCCAACCTATCACCTTGCCCACGCCGTGGATGATCATTTGATGGAGATTTCGCACGTCATTCGGGGCGAAGAATGGTTACCCTCCGCCCCGTTGCACGTACTTTTATATCGTGCCTTTGGTTGGGAGGAAAGTATGCCCCAGTTTGCTCATTTACCCCTTTTATTGAAACCAGAAGGCAATGGAAAGCTCTCAAAAAGAGATGCAGATTCGGGTGGATTTCCAATTTTCCCCTTGTCTTGGACAATGCTTGATGGTACAAAAGCCCTTGGTTTTAGAGAAGAAGGGTATTTTAAAGAAGCACTCGTAAATTTCTTAGCATTCTTGGGTTGGAATCCTGGAACGGAGCAAGAAGTGTTCTCGATGGATGAATTAATTGCGGCTTTTTCGTTAGAAAAAATTAATAAATCAGGAGCAAAATTTGACATCAATAAAGCCAAATGGTATAATCAGCAGTATTTAAAATTGGCTTCGGATGAGGCGTTAGCAAAAACGTATTTGCCTGATTATGAATTAGATAAAGCTACAAAATTGACTCATTTATTTAAAGAGCGAGTAACCTTTCCACAAGAAATTACCAAAGAGGCAAGTGTACTTTTAACCCCCCCAACGACTTATGATGAAGCAATCGTAGGCTCAAAATGGAACTTGGATGCCAAGAATGGAATTGCAGTACTGAGGGATATTTTACCAACTATTGAAAATTTTGTTGCTGATGAAATTAAGCACGCTTTGAGTGATGAATTGGAAAAATCGGGAATAAAAATGGGAAAAATGATGCAAATGTTACGCATCGCTATTATGGGAACTGGCACAGGTCCAGATTTGATGCTTTCGATGGAAATTATGGGTAAAGAAGAAGTACATTTGAGATTAGAAAAGGCTTTAAATGAATTACCAAAAATATCATAAACAACAAAACGATGGCTAAGAAAAAAGAAGTAAAAAAAGAAGACCTCCCAAAGGTTCACAAAGACCTTGAAGGCTTTGATATTTCCATAAATACTTTCGGAGAAATCAATCGTTCCATTGATATTGAAAAAATCAATGAGTTTTTGAATAAAAATATGGATGACAAGAAATTGAGGAATAGAGACGAGAGATGAACATAGACAAAGAAGCCCTCCAAAAAATAGCTCATCTTGCCCGTTTAGAGATGCCCGAATCTGCCGAAAAAGAAATGATGGATTCGCTAAATTCCGTTTTGACTTGGATGGAAGAATTGAATGAAATTAATACGGATAATGTAAAGCCATTAACGCACATGAGTCTGGAAGTCAATGCTTTACGTAAAGATAAAGTAATTCCAAACATCAGTCGGAAACAAGGTTTGAAAAATGCTCCGAAGCACAATGGAGAGTATTTTATGGTTCCGAAGGTGATGGAGGGATAGTTAAATTTATTTGGAAAGATGGCAAGTCTTTTTTAATTTTCGTCTATACAAAACTAATCACAAAAGATTATGAATTCAGGAGGTTTGAAAGCTCGCCTTTTTATGGGACTAATCATGGCAGGTATTGCCTTGTTTTCCTATTATTCTAAGATGCAAGTGAATCCGATTACGGGTAAGCGTCAAGCCGTAACCATGACTCCGCAACAGGAAGTAGCGATGGGTTTACAGTCTGCACCACAAATGGCTTCTGAATTCGGAGGACTTTACGAAGACCAGAAGGTGCAAAATCAAATCAAAAATGTGGGTATGAAATTGGTTAATGATTCGGATGCAGCCAAGTCAGAATATCAGTTTAACTTTCATGTACTGGCTGATGATCAGACCATTAACGCTTTTGCTTTACCCGGTGGACAGATTTTTATTACCGTTGGATTATTGAAAAAACTAACTTCCGAAGATCAATTAGCGGGTGTTTTGGGACACGAAATTGGTCATGTGATAGGTCGTCATTCTGCCCAACAAATGGCAAAAGATGAACTCACGAGTGGGCTTTTGGGTGCTGCGGTTGCGGCGGCTTCTGACCCTTACAGCCCTAATAGTTCAGGGGCGATTGCTCAGTATGTGGGTAAAATGATTACGATGAAATATGGTCGTGATGATGAATTAGAATCGGATAAATTTGGGGTAAAATATATGTTGCAGTCGGGTTATAATCCAGAAAAAATGGTTGATGTTATGGAGATTTTGAAAGAAGCCTCGGGTGGTGCAGACCGTCCCTCGGAGTTCCAAAGTTCGCATCCAGATCCTGATAACCGTATTATTGAAATCAAAAAGGCTTTGGAACAGTATAAAAAGACTGGAAAATTGGAGTGGTAGGATTTACCAAATTAAGGTACCCAGAATTACGTTACTGTCGCCGACAACTCGTTGGTACTGGAATAGGCGTATTACCTGATGCTCCATTTACCGTTGTTCTACGAGTTGTGAGATTAGCGAGTTGAGTTGAGTATTGCGTTTGTTGAGTAGTACTCAAGCAATAGTAATATCCAATGGCAGCATCAATCAAGGCTAACCGAGTAGCATTTGACATTCTTCCTGTTCCTACAAATTCATCCGCAAGAGCTTCTGTTGTGAATGCTAAAAACTCCCTTTCCTCTGATTTCGTCCCACCCGAAAACCCTGTTCTGTATTGTTCGATGTGTTGTAGTTCGTGAGCGACTTGTAATATTCTTCGAGAAATACCCGCTCTGTCGGTGTGACTTACAAAATAATCTCCCACACAAATATCTCCTTGGGCAGTAGTTCCTGAGCCAACACTTTGTGTACGAAGCCCAGGGGTTGAAGCATTATAAGTAATTTTTCTAACTTTTGTGGCATCAGTAGGCATATAGGCACAAATGATGTCATTTATTATCCGCATGGCTCTGTCGCCAATCGCAATGGTAATATCGGCAGCAAGTGTGATGATAGCTTGTGCTTTTGCATCAATAGTATTTGTTTGCCCCTGTGCTTGTTTGCCTACATTGGTACTTCCTTCTGGACAAGTCCCCATGTTGATTGAGGGACTACTCTCTTCATAACAAGCCCTTTGAATTTTCCTATCAATTCCCTTGCCCTGCTGTATCGTATGCGTAAGCTCATGTGCCAATAAATGCCTACCCGAAGCACTCTCAGGGGCATATTTTCCCGAATTAAAATAAATATCACTACCCACTGTAAAAGCCTGTGCATTTAATTCACGAGACATTTGTACGGCGTTGGAATCTGTATGAATTTTTACACTCGAAAAATCTGTATTAAAACGACTTTGCATGAAACTGAGGGTGTTTTCGGACATTTTACTTCCACCGCCACGACTGGCATTTATTTGATTGGTTACGGATTCTGAGGCTGTTCCACCTTCTGAACCGTTGCCTTGTTTCTGAGTAAAAGGTTCAGTTTTACGACTGATTTTTTCTTCTTCATGTTCACAAGAGGCACACTTGCGTTGTAAGAATGGGCTTTCTGGCATACGCATGATGTGGTCGGCGGTTTGGTCGGCTTGTTGTTCTTGTGGGTCGTTGGTTGAGCCTATTGTTAGGCTTGGTTGAGTTTTCATAAGGATATTTCTTTGTTAAATGTCTCGATTCTCATAATATATAAAAATTGGGTTTTCGATTATTGGGCTTATCGTAAAGTTTTGAATGGGTAATATTATGGTGTGTTTGAGCATTTTTCTTGCACATTTTAAGTGAATGATGAATCGTAAATAATAAATTAAGAATTTGTAATTATTTGATTTTCAATAAAATATAAATTAAAATTAGACAACTTATTTTTAAACGGAACTATGCACAACTTGGCGGATTTAAGGTTAGGCTTCTCCGAAGCCTATAAATCGACTTACTTTCGTTCTACAAAGGTTAAATTTCTCCGAAATTATGTCAAATTATACCTCGGAGAGGTTCAACCTTTGTAGAAAGTAGCAATAACTTCGTGGTAAACTTCGGAGAAGTTCAACCTTAAAATCTTCCGCCAAATTGTGCATAGTTTCGTTTTCAAAACTCCTAAAAAGACTTTAGTAACAGAGTATAACAAAAGAGTTTTTATTTAAGAAAAACACTTAAAATCAGTCTCTGAAAGGCACGAAATCCGCTGGAATACGATATTCACGCATTAATCGAATTGCAATTGTATATATTTCAGAAAAATTTAGAAGTGATCCTTTCAATCCTTCAGCCCTTTGTAATTCTGCCCAAAGTCTTGTATTCCATTCAATTCCTGTAGTCCTTCCCAATCTCCAATTTCCACCACCATGAATCGCTTGATGTTCTCCTTCGGACATTTCTACAGTAAAGGTATCAATATCTAAACCCAGTGACCTTGTAAAACCCCTTCGTTCAAACCATGCCCTAAATTCTTGTGGAAAAACATGATGTCTTGGTGGTCGAGAAGCTCCTGCTCCTCTTGCAGTTCTTTCACTCATACCTCTTGATATTTCACTACCTTCTCCAACTAAAGAATCAATAGCTGAACCTGGTCCAGTGCGAGGTGTGCGAGCAGACATTTGCATTGGGGTAGTATCAGATATGGGTACAGTTTCGGGTGGAACAGGCATAGAAAAACCCTCTGAAGTTACCATCTGGCTAAACATATTTGGCGGCGGAGGAAGATTACGAATTTGGGTAACCGCTGAACGCCCGACACGATGAAAAATTATTGCCATTAAGATATCAATGCCAATTCTTGAAGCTGCATTGGCGAAATGTCTTCCTGAGCTTTCTAAATCACTCTCACTTCTTGCATTATTCGCAATACTTCCAAATGCCATTAATTCTCTAATAATTGTAATAACTTCTGGACCTAACATATAAAGAGATGCTACTATTAGCCCTGCTACAATAATGTCAGTTACCCAACCTGCGGGTGTAAATTGAGAAACCACATAAGCAGCTAAAAATGTTGTCATTATTGCCAAAGATTGTGGGGTCAATAACTCTCGTATTCTT
The DNA here is from genome assembly GCA_043760595.1 of Cytophagales bacterium. Taxonomy (GTDB): domain Bacteria; phylum Bacteroidota; class Bacteroidia; order Cytophagales; family Spirosomataceae; genus Arcicella. The sequence continues at coordinate 1,724 of JAYUOX010000424.1, read as the reverse complement.
GTTCCAATTTCAGATGGTAAAAATTGTATAGCATATCCTAAAGACCTTGTTAATTTTTCTGCAAGAGGTAGTTCTGAAATAGCAGTCGAAGAAACTCTTTGAGAGGATGTCCTAAATTGTCTTAGTCTTGGATCTCTTTCAGGGTCTCCAATTGGAGCATTATCTATACCCCATTTTTGAATTTTCCGCTCAACCCCACCCCCCTGCTGCACCGTATGCGTAAGCTCATGTGCCAACAAATGCTTACCTGACTCACTCTCAGGAGCATATTTACCCGAATTAAAATAAATATCACTCCCCACCGTAAAAGCCTGTGCATTCAGCTCACGTGACATTTGTACGGCGTTTGAATCTGTATGAATTTTTACACCCGAAAAATCGGTATTAAAACGGCTCTCCATAAAACTGAGCGTGTTTTCGGACATTCTATTTCCGTCACCACGACTTGAATTTATCTGGTTTGTTACAGATTCTGAGGCTGTTCCGCCTTCCAAACCATTGCCTTGTTTTTGGATAAATGGCGTAATTTTTCGATGAATTTGCTCTTCTTCATGCTCACACGAAGCACATTTACGTTGAATAAATGAACTATCAGGCATACGCATCACACGGTCTGCCATCGTATCTGCTTCACGCTCAAAAGGGTCATCAACCGCTCCAACCGATAATTTGGGTTGAATCAATAGCGGTTTTTGGTTCTCAAAATTTTCTTTCGAGAACTCAAAAGCGGGTGAAATTGAATCAACTTCTGGGGCTGTATGTTGGGCTTTTTCCAATGAGTGAATGAGTGATTGATAGCATGAATAATGGTAGTTCCCGAAAACCGAACATCGAACAACGAACATCGAACAACGAAATCAAATAAATTTCCCATCCTTCCTAAATTCCTTCCTAATTCCCTGCAGAATATCATCCTGCATAATGGTCATATTTTGTTTATCACGGTTCAACGCCATCAACGAAGCGTACTGCACCACATTGATAATTGAACCACCCGAAAGTTCGTATTGTTGAGCAATTTGTTCAATACTCACACCTTCGTCAAACGTACTGGTCTGGCTAAATGCACCCTTCCAAAGTGCCTGACGTTCAGAGGCTTGCGGTTTTTGGAAGTGAATAACCGACTGCAATCTACGGGTAAAGGCTTCATCAACATTGCTTCGCATATTGGAAGCCAAAATCACCAATCCTGGGTAGTCTTCCAAACGTTGGAGAAGGTAGGCAATCTCCTGATTGGCGTATTTGTCGTGAGCATCGGAAATACTGGTACGCTTGCCAAAAAGGGCATCAGCTTCGTCAAAAAACAGAATCCAGCCTTTGTTTTCTGCCCTTCGGAAGATTTTTTCAAGGTTTTTTTCTGTCTCGCCAATGTATTTTGAAATCACCATCGAAAGGTCAATTCTATAAACTTCTAAGCCAAAAGTCTTGCCCAAAAGTGCTGCTGTGAGGGTTTTTCCTGTCCCTGGCGAACCGTGAAAAAGGGCTTTGTAACCAGGCTTTATATTCTTTGACATCTCCCAACGAGTCAATAAATCTCGCCCGTGTTCAAGCCAAATTCTGATTTCATCCAATTGTCGGGCAGTTTGTTCATTCACGACTAAATCAGTCCATTCCATCTTGGTATTCAGCCTTTTAGCTGGAAAATCCATACTAAATTGTGGCTTGCGGAGTCGTCCCTTCGTAAAAAAATCTACGTACTCTTCCGATAAAGAAATCTGACTTGC
>JAYUOX010000423.1:0-7623 GCA_043760595.1 Cytophagales bacterium | reverse complement strand
TTACAAAACGTCAATAAAGCCATTCGTAAGCAAGCGATTGAACATAATATCGAAGTAATCAAACAAGGAATTGAATTGGATTCTGAATCTTTAACTGTTTGGTTATCAGACGGTTCATGTTTTCCAGGACAATAAAATTTCAGACAGGCTTACCAAAATACCTTGGAAAGTTTGCAAGAAATTTATGCCGCTATGCCCGCCAATTGGAAGCTATTTTTGGAGTATAAAGCCTTTGAACCAAACTTCTATTCAACCACCGTTGGCGACTGGGGAATGTCCTATTCTTACGTGCAGAAATTAGGAGAAAAAGCCTTCACTTTGGTTGATTTAGGACACCATTTACCCAACGCTAACATCGAACAAATCGTAGCTCTGTTATTAATGGAAGGCAAATTGGGTGGTTTCCACTTCAACGATTCCAAATATGGTGATGATGATTTAACGGCAGGTGCAATTAAACCTTATCAGTTGTTCCTCATTTTCAGTGAATTAGTGGATGGAATGGATGCAAAAGGCATGAATCATGCCAAGGATTTGGGTTGGATGATTGACGCTTCACACAATGTAAAAGACCCTTTGGAAGACCTTTTGCAGTCGGTTGAGGCTATTATGACGGCTTATGCACAGGCTCTTTTGGTGGACAGAAAGTCCTTGAAAATTGCCCAAGATGAAAACGATGTGGTACGTTGTCAAGAGATTTTGCAAGATGCTTTTCGTACAGATGTTCGTGCCATTGTGGCAGAGGCTCGTTTGCGTTCAGGTGGAGCATTGAATCCGTTGCAAGTATTTAGAAATCTGAAAGTTAGAGAGCATTTGATTGGTGAGAGAGGGGCTGTAACGATGGCAACTGGACTTTAATAAAACCTTATGAAAACTCCAACCATCGCCATCTTTGACATTGGCAAAACCAACAAAAAACTCTTCCTTTTTAACGAGAACTACGAAATAGTTTACGAAAAATCCACGCAGTTCAACGATACAACCGACGAAGATGGAGACCCGTGTGAAGATGTTGAATTGTTAAGTAAATGGGTTATTGATACTTTTGAAGAAGTATCGCAAAACCTTGATTTTGAGGTAAAAGCAATCAATTTTTCAACCTATGGAGCCAGTTTTGTGCATCTTAATTCGGAAGGAAAAGTCATTGCTCCGCTTTATAATTACCTAAAACCGTATCCAGAAAAACTCAAAAAACAGTTCTATGATACTTACGGAGGCGAACAAGTTTTTGCTCGTAAAACGGCTTCACCAGTCTTAGAAAATCTTAATTCTGGTATGGTTTTATATCGTTTAAAATACGAAAAACCAGCTTTGTTTACTCAGATTTGCTATTCTTTGCATTTACCTCAATACATTAGCTTTCTTTTTACAGTCCAATACTTTTCTGACATTACCAGCATCGGTTGTCATACAAACCTTTGGGATTTTGAAGAAAACCAATATCATGAATGGGTTGAAAAGGAAGGAGTTGCAGAGAAATTAGCTCCTGTTAATTCAACAATCGAATCGTCAACAATTCAACAATTCAATAATTTAACAATTGGAACAGGCTTGCACGACAGTTCAGCCGCTTTAATTCCTTATTTAGCCACTTTTAAAGGGCAAAAATTTGTTTTAATTTCTACGGGAACTTGGTGTATTACCCTTAATCCGTTTAATCATACACCTTTGACGGATGAGGAATTATTGCAGGATTGCCTTATATATTTGCAATACACAGGCGACCCTGTGAAGGCATCACGATTGTTTGCGGGTTATGAACATGAGCAAATTATCAAGCAATTATCAGAACAATTTCACAAGCCTTTGGATTACTACAAAACCGTAAAATTTGATTCAAAATATACAGAAATCCTCAATGATGATGAATACGAATCAGCCTATCACCAACTGATTTTGAACCTTGTAAATAAACAAGTTATCTCAGCAAAATTGGTTTTGAATGATTCGACAGTAACAAAATTATTTGTGGACGGCGGTTTCGGGAAAAATGAAATCTTTATGAATCTCTTGGCTAAAGCCTTTCCCGAAATGGAAGTATATGCCGCCTCAGTGGCTCAGGCAACGGCTTTGGGTGCCGCTTTGGCAATTCATGAGGATTGGAATACAGAGGATATTCCTCAGAATTTGATTGAATTAAAACGGTATTAATCCCTCATTTCTTGTAACAATTTATTACAATACAAAAAATCGTGCAACTCAGGAACAGTGGTTTGACGAATGTCTGAATTATCGCCTTCCCAGAGTTTTTTGCCTTTGTAGAGAAACATAATTTTCTCACCAATCCCAATCACTGAGTTCATATCGTGGGTAATTACGATGGTGGTAATATTGAATTCATCGGTAATTTCTTTGATTAAATCATCAATTTTTACGGCAGTTAGCGGGTCGAGACCTGAGTTTGGTTCATCACAAAAAAGGTATTTTGGATTCATCACGATAGCACGGGCAATGCCTACACGTTTCTTCATACCACCCGAAATCTCAGAAGGCATACGCATTCCAACATTTTCTAATTGAACTCTTTGCAGACAAAATTCTGCCCGCTCAATCTTCTCTTTTTCGGACATATCCGTGAGCATATCCAGCGGAAACTTCACGTTTTCGAGAACCGTTTTTGAGTCAAATAATGCCCCTCCTTGAAACAGAACGCCCATTTCTCTACGAATTGCCTTGCGGGTTTCTTCGTCCGAATTATGAAAATCTCGACCATCGTAAAGGATATTTCCGTGTTCGGGTTTGATAATCCCAATCATACATTTCAGCAAAACGCTCTTGCCCGTTCCGCTACCTCCGATAATCAAAGAAGTGTCCCCAGGTTTGAAAGAACCGCCTATGCCAATCAGTACGTCTCGTCCGTTGAAGGATTTATTGATGTCTTTTATTTCTATCATTATTCAAGGATTGGGTAATTAGGGAACAAATTTAATCAATCCTATAAATTTTCAATATCATTCAAATAAATTTCCGCTTGTTTCAAGATTTCTGCCTTTTGTTCGGCTTGCATTTTGTTCCACGTTACATACGCCATACCTATACGAGGATTTTTGGCAAGTTTATCGGCATGACGGTCATAAAAATCCCAATAAAGACTATTAAATGGACAAGATTTATGTCCTACTTTCTTAGATTTGTCATAAAAACACGTTCCACAATAACTGCCCATTTTATCAATATAATTTGCCGAAGAAACGTAGGGTTTTGAGCCAACGATTCCACCATCGGCATACTGACTCATGCCTCGGGTATTGGTAATTTCGACCCACTGAATGGCATCAATATAAACCCCCAGATACCACTCATCCACTTGGTCGGGATGTATGCCTGAGAGCAATGTAAAGTTTCCAATCACCATCAATCGTTGGATGTGATGGGCGTAGGCATAATCTAAACTTTGCCCCACGGAATGCTTCAAACAGTTCATTTTTGTCTCACCACTCCAGAACCAATCGGGGAGTTTTCTATCGTGATTAAAATAGTTAAGTGATTCATAATCAGGCATTTTTGCCCAATATATTCCTCGCATATATTCTCGCCAACCGATGATTTGACGGACGAATCCTTCAATCTGTGAGATACTGATTCGGTCTTGATTATCTTCCCAAAACTTCACGGCACGATTCACCACTTCCAAAGGAGAAAGTAATTTTGAGTTCATCGAAAACGATAATCTCGAATGATAAATGGACCAGTAAGACGGGTGCATGGCATCTTCAAAATTACCAAAGTTTTCCAAGCAGTTCTCCACAAAAAATTCTAATACTTGTAAAGATTCCTCACGGGTAGTTGCCCAAATAAATGCCTTCGGATTGACTCGTCCGATTGTTTGTACTTCTTGGTTTTGTACTAAATTATAAATCTCCGTAACGTCTTTGTCAAAAACCAAGGGTTCGATGGGGCGATGATTGTTGGGGAGTTTTTTACGATTATCAGCATCATAATTCCATTGACCCGTCAGAGGTTCAGTTCCGTCCATCAAAATCCCGTACTTTTTACGCATCATTCGGTAGAAATTTTCCATCAAAAAGGTTTTTTTTCCTTTAAAAAAATCAGAAAATTCAGAGGGCGAAATCATAAAATGTTCAGAACTGTACCCCGAAGTTTCCACTTCGGATGGGGAGTATTGTTTCAACATTTCACTCAACCGATATTCATCGGGTTGTTGATATTCAAATACCTCAATATCAAGCTCTTGAATGATTTTATCAAGATTTTGGGTCAAGGATTGGGTATTATTTTCATCATCTAATTTTAGGTAAATCACTTGATGACTTTGCGTGCGTAGGTGTTCGGCAAAGTTCCGCATCGCCGTAAAAAAAGCAATAATCTTTTGGACGTGATGATTAACATAATCCGTTTCCTGACGCATTTCCATGATGACATAAAAAACGTTTTGGTCAGTATTTTGATACCAAGAATGTTGATGATTGAGTTGGTCGCCGAGGATGAGGCGTAGGGTTCGTTTCATAAAAAAAGTAGAACCGTTTATTGGCTCTACTTTGATAACTTTGATTTTGAAAATTTGTTAATTTATTGCTTCACCCCGCCATCATTCCACCATCAATTGGCAAAGCGTGTCCCGTCATAAACGAAGCCGAATCTGAACACAACCAGACGATTGCCTCGGCTATTTCTTCGGGTTGTCCAAAACGTTTCATGGGTATTGCACTTTCCATTTTATCCTTCATCTCGTCCCCAATCACATCAAACATTCCCGTTACCATCGGTGTAATCGTAAAGACTGGACAAGCAGCATTCACTCTGATGCCCCTTTTGGCGTATTCTAAACCTGCCGCCTTGGTCATTCCTACTACAGCGTGTTTACTGGCACAGTAGGCTACGTTTTTGGGAAAACCCGACAAACCCGCTACCGAAGCCACATTAACGATTGCCCCCGAGCCTTGTTCCATCATCACATTTAATTCCGCCCGCATGCACATAAATACGCCCGTGGTATTTACTGCCATTACTTTCTCAAAATTATCCGTTGGGTACTTGTGTGTACCCGTCCAGATGCCTCCGATACCCGCATTATTGATACCGCAATCCAATCGTCCGTAAACTTCTACTGTCTTGGCAATGAGGTTGTTAACTGATTCTTCGTTGGCAACATTACATTCAATAAAAGTGGCATCTCCGCCCTTATCTTGAATCATTTTTACGGTTTCGTGTCCACCTTCGATGGCTACATCCGATACTACTATTTTTGCCCCACGTTCTGCAAATAACAGAGCCGTTGCTCTACCCAATCCTGATGCTGCCCCTGTAATCATGGCAACTTTACCTGTAAAATCTTGTGTCATTTTGTTTAATTTATTGAAAATTGTTTGTTGATAAAACGATTAAACGTTCGATAAGTTTTTTATTCGGTTAAACTACAACAAATCAACGAGATTCATTAGTATTTACACAAATAGATTTCTAAATTTGGCAATAATTCTTCAAAAAAAGCAAAACAATTCGCTTCATCAATTTGTAGTAAATTTATACAAATCACAACACTCCAAGACAGCCCTAAGAGACGTAGTTTTGAATAAAAATTCACTCGTCTGGAAAATTAAGATTTTATAAAATATCTTGATTAATTATCCCCAAAAAAAATTTAATTAAAATCAATATTTGTAAATTCGTTTTTAAATTCATAAAAGTAAGTTTAAATCTAATCATTAGTTTTTCTGATAGACCGCCACAAGCTGTAACACGTTTCCTCAAACCCGTTTGTCGAAACAAAACATTCTTGCTTTGAAAAAAATAATATCAGTTCAGAACTATAATCCTTTCCCAAAACCATGAGCAATACTCAACAACAGGTAGAACCCCTTTTAGTCGAAGATGCAAACCGTTTCGTGCTTTTTCCCATCAAGCACAATGACATTTGGCAGTATTACAAAAAAGCTGAGGCTTCATTTTGGACTGCCGAAGAAATTGACCTTTCGCAAGATACCAACGACTGGGAAAATCGTTTGAATGATGGCGAAAGACACTTTATTTCGCACGTATTAGCGTTTTTTGCCGCTTCTGACGGCATCGTGAATGAAAATTTAGCGGTTAATTTCCTTTCGGAAGTACAATATGCTGAGGCAAAATGTTTCTACGGTTTTCAGATTATGATGGAAAATATTCACTCAGAAACGTATTCATTATTGATTGATACGTACATCAAAAATCCAGCTGAAAAAGATAGGTTGTTGCGTGCCGTTGATACTATTCCGTGTGTGAAAAAGAAGGCAGACTGGGCTTTGCGTTGGATAGAGTCAGGTAATTTTGCTGAAAGATTGATTGCATTTGCAGCCGTTGAGGGTATTTTCTTTTCGGGTTCTTTTTGTTCAATTTTTTGGTTGAAAAAACGTGGTTTAATGCCAGGGCTTTCATTCTCGAATGAATTGATTTCACGGGATGAAGGCTTGCACTGTGATTTTGCGTGTATGTTATATACTGACCATATCAAAAATGAGTTAGACCCAGAAGCCATTTATACAATTATCATGGATGCGGTTTCTATCGAAAAAGAATTTGTAACAGACGCTTTGCCAGTCTCATTAATCGGAATGAACGCCGAGTTGATGTGTGAATATATTGAATTTTGTGCTGACCGTTTGTTGGTAGCTCTGGGTTTAGAAAAACAATTCAATTCTCAAAATCCATTTGATTTCATGGAAATGATTTCGTTGCAAGGCAAGACAAATTTCTTTGAAAAACGTGTAGCTGAGTACCAAAAATCAGGTGTAATGTCGGAGAAAGAATCAATGGCATTTTCTTTGGACGAAGATTTTTAAGGAAAAGTACAACAGGTGTCCAACCTGTTGCTGTTGTCAGCTACCCACCGAACATCGTGCGTTAGTAATACAAGTATTTGAATATCAGTTAATTAACAATCAAAGAGGGTCGTTGAAACATATTTCAACGACCCTCTTTTTACTTCTTTGGGAACTCATAACGCCTCTCCACGGTTAGCTGACGCATTTTATCTGGTCAGGAGACCAGCCACGGGACGAAGAAAGGACGGGTTAAAGTGGTTTTTAGTGGTGAAATTAGAACTACCCCAGGATTAAATGAAGCCAATTGTGGTGATTTATTTGAGATTACTAAAATAGAAATCGTTAGATAGCTGGTTCAATATTCAACCAAAACAGCAATAAAATCCTTAAACATTAATTATATGGGGCTTTATATTATCTACAATCAGTATTACATTTTGATACTTACTCTGATAAATTTGTGAAAATAAAAATCAAATGATAATTATCAAATAATTAAATCTAAAACAAAAAAGCCTTTCAGAATCATCTAAAAGGCTTTTTTGTTGTACAAATTTCGAGTTCACGAAAGAAAACTATTCAGCAACTTCTTTCTTACCGCCGAAACGCTTGTAGAATTTATCAACACGACCCGCTGTGTCAAGTAATACATTTTTACCTGTGTAAAATGGGTGCGATTGAGAAGAAACCTCGATTTTGAATACTGGATACGTTGCTCCTTCAAATTCAGTAGTTTCAGTAGTGTTTACACATGACTGTGTTAAAAACTTGTAATCAGCCGACAAATCGTGGAAAACCACTGGCTTGTAATTTGGATGAATTTCTGGTTTCATGATGTTTTGATATAAGACGATTCCCTGCCGTC
>JAYUOX010000422.1:0-2706 GCA_043760595.1 Cytophagales bacterium | reverse complement strand
TTTTCAGCATTTAATTGCAAAACTTCCTTTTCTGATTCAAGTTTTGCGATGGCATTTTTGTTTTTTTGAGAGAAAAGTGAATCGTTGTATTTGAATTTATTTTGTAGATTATTGTAGGCATTTTTATAGTCACCCCGATACGCCTGAATGTCGGAAAGTAAACCACTGTAATATAAAATGGCTTGCTGAATATTTTGTTTTTTCGATAGGACAATACTTTTGACAAGGTATTTTTCAGCTTGGCTAAGTATTTCAGATTTGCTTTTGGGGATTTCTGAATTATTTATTTTTCTTATTAGTGAATCATTTTGTGCCAATCTAAATAAAGATTCTGCCAAATTACCCATGTTATTTATGGAGGTAATAATTTTGGGGTCAATTTCATTAAAAATCTTCTGTGCTTCCAACGAAATACTGATTGATTTCAGAAGGTCGGTTTCGTTATAGATAGCTGCTTTTTCGCATAAAATATCCGCCATTTCAAACGAATTATTTAGTCTTTTAAATATATAATAGGCTTGGTCAAAGGCTTTTTCTGCTAAATCAAATTTGTTTAGATATTTATAAGCAATGCCTAACATAAATAAGTTTGAAGCCATATCGGTACTGTCTTTGCCAAACTTATTTGAAACTTCGATTGCTTGTTGTGCATATTTCAGAGCTTCACTATACTTCTGTTGTGTGGCATTCAAAACTGATAATTTCCTGTAATTCTTTTGAATAAAAGAGTAAAGTTTTGTTTTTTCGGCAAATCCGATAGATTTTAAATAGCTTTCAGTAGCTTTTACATAATCACTTTTGGTGTCGTATATGGAGCCAAATCGGTAATAATTTTTGGCTAATTCTGAGTTGTTGCCCGCTTTTTTGTTTATCTCAAAGGCTTGTTGTGTCAATGCCAGTGCTTCTTCTAATTTTGAGTGATACTGTTTTACCAATGCCTGTGTGCCAAATGCTTTTGCCAACAACTCATCTGATTTTGAGGTTTTTGCAAGTAGCACCAATTTTTCGGCATAAATTTCTGCCGAATCAATATTTTTCAATGCTAAATCTGTGGTTTTTTGCTTCATGTTTTCAAACTCTGTGATTTTGGCGGGAACTTGTCCATTTATGAAGCAACATATAAACTGCAACACAAAAACAATTTTCAAAGGCTTCATAATAATTGGGTTATACAGATAAGAATAAATAAAATTTCTCTTCTGAAAGTTCAACAAAAAAACAGCAAAACCCAAGTATCTCCTTGAAAATCACCCTTTTACGGGATACAGTTTAAGGCATTTTTACGAAAAATCACGTCTTTGCGGTATATGATAAGAAGTATTAATGGGTAAAATTTGCAACAGCTAAGGAGGATATTAGGGTTTATTATTTCCAAGATAGCCTCTAAATCTTATCTCAAATTTAAACATTCAAAAAACATGAAAAATCTTAGAAACTTGCTCGCATTAGTATCATTATTGATTTTAACATTTCAAACCTCAAAGGCAGAAAATTTAACGGAAAGATTAAAAAATACCATCGAAAAACAAGGAATTCAGAAGGGAATTAGTTTATATAAACTCTTGAAAAATGATGTAAACTTTAAACTTTTAGAAAAAACCTTAGATGATTTGGGGTATCAACTTTTGAACGATGGGAATACCAAAGAAGCCATTAAAATCTTTAAATTAAATCAAGGAGAATTTCCTAATTCAGAAATGGCAAATGCCAGCCTTGCGAGTGCCTATACCGTATATGGAAAAGTGAATAAAGCACGGAGACATTTTGACAAAACCTTGAAAATCAATTCATTAAATGTGCAATCGGAGACTTTGGGTAATCAAAAATCGGGTTTTGTAACTTTCAGATTAACAGGATTTGAGGATGCTAAAAAGGTGGCATTAATTGGTAATTTTAATCATTTTCAGAACGATAAAAACCTATTTCACAAAACCGAAAATGGCGTTTGGGAATGTGAAATAAAGTTGCCGAAAGGTACTTTTTACTACCAATTTTCGATTGATGATACTTTAAATATCAACGACCCTGGCAATAAAATTTCTTTTCAACCTTTGACCGACTGGAATTCGGTGGTGGTGGTGAATTGAGGTTCATTATAAACTCATATTACGCAAATTGTAATAGTACTGAGATGTGGCACGGTTTGCGGTGGATTGAGCTTGACTGGAACGCACAGTTTGTGCCACGTCTGGGCAAGGGAAGATTTCTCCTTCGTTTAGGCGTGGCACGGTCTCCCCGAAAGCCCCCGCAAACCGTGCCACGCCAACACCCTCTTGAAAAGAGTTTTTATTTGTGATTTAGTGAACAAGAAATTATTTTTACTTACGATATAGCCATTTAATTTTTTTGCAGAAAGTTCAATATAAAAAATAAAGGTTCTATTATGATTTGTACGGGATAGTAAAGTAGAACAGGTTTCCAACCTGTTCATGGAGTCCGATGAACAGGTTGGAAACCTGTTCTACTCCTAAACCCATATAAATAATAGTTGAACCAAAATGGTAAAAACCAAATTCTCCCTAAAAATCACCCTTTTACGGGATATGATGTTAAGCTATAAAAGGTAAAATTTGTAAGCTCGTTTAATTGTAGCTCCTCATAATCAATTACTTATGCCATGAAAAATTATTTTCATCTTCTTGTGTTTCTACTATTAAGTAGTGAAGTTCATGCCCAAAGTGTAACGATTGACCCTAACTCTGCTAC
>JAYUOX010000421.1:0-7705 GCA_043760595.1 Cytophagales bacterium | reverse complement strand
AAAATCAAATCTACTATTGGTGTCTTCTATTTCTATTTGATTGATAGTCAAATCCTTAAAATGCTCCTTTAATAAACCTGCTTCGTCTGAATCTAAGTTTTGAAGGACTAATAATACATCAAATAATGGATTACGGCTAAGGTTTCTATCAATATCTAACTGATTGACAATCAGGTCGAAAGGATAATCTTGATGCTCAAAAGCATCCAATGTATAAGCTTTTACTTTTGCTAAAAAATCTCCAAACGTTTGTTCTGATTCGAGTTGATTTCTTAGGGCTAAGGTATTCAAATAATACCCAATTTGGTTATCTAAATCTGGATGATTTCTTCCCAAAGTAGGTGTACCAATAATAAAGTCTTTTTGTGAGGTGTATTTATAAAAAATCACGTTCAACAATGCCGTCAATGTCATAAACAAACTGGCATTTTGTTCTGCTCCCAAGCTATGAATGTTCTTCAACATTTCACTCGAAAACTGATGTTTTATAGTATTCCCTTTATAAGTTTTTATCGTTGGACGTTCTTTATAAGTCGGAAAATTCAAAACGGGAATATCTCCTGAAAAAGTATCCATCCAAAACGCCTGATGTTCTTCAAATGTTGAGGCATTTAATTGCTCTATCTGCCAGTTCGCATAGTCTTTATACTGAATTTTCAAAGCTGGCAACTCGGACGTCTTGCCTTTCGTATATGCTTTATAAACAGTTAGAATTTCATTTACTAAAATATTATTCGACCAACCATCACAGATAATATGGTGCATCATACAAAACCAATAATTGGTATCATCAGGCAATTGGAAAAGAACTGTTTGAAACAATGGTCCTTTGGAAATATCCATTGGTGAATTGCCTCTTTTCATAAATTCTGCAATAACTTCTTCTTCCGAAATCAAGCCACCGTCTATTACTTCCAAACTAATTTCCAAAGTTCTAACAGAGTGAATCCGTTGGACGGGTTCACCGTTGTTTTCTTCAAATGTAGTTCTCAAACTTTCATGGCGTGCCACTACGGTTTCAACGGCGTTTTTCAAAGATTCAACCTCTATTTTTCCTTGCATTTTGAAAACTGCAAAGGAATTATATGATACCATATCGTCTTCCATAGCATCAATAATCCACAAACGCTTTTGGGCATTTGAAAGTTGATAGAATTCTTGTAATGCTACATTTGGAATAGCTTGATAAGTTTTTATTTGTTTTTTAGTTTCAATAAAATCAGCTAATTCCTTGATTGTTGGGTAGTTGAATACGTCTTTAATAGTGATTTCAAGCCCTAAATTTTTATATACTTTTGAAATGACTTGGGTTGCTTTCAAAGAATGTCCGCCTATTTCAAAGAAGTTATCGCAAATACTAATATTTTCAACTTTTAGAAGCTCTTGCCAAATTGATAACAGGCTCGCTTCGAGTTCATTACTTGGTTTTTTCTGAACTAAAACGGTTTTTTCTGAACTTGTTTGCTCAGGTAATGGTAGTTTTTTCCTATCAATTTTACCATTTGATGACAGGGGAAAACTATCCATAACCACCCATGAAGTTGGTATCATATAAGAGGGTAACGTTTGTGATAATTGTTGCTTGATTTGCTCCAATGATACAATTTTACCTCCCTCAAATATTACGTAAGCACACAAATAGGCACTTTCGTTATTGTCATTTCTATTTAAAACTGCCGAGGTTTTGATACCTTCGAGTTGGGTCAGATGTTGTTCTATTTCTCCCAATTCTATCCTATGACCTCTGATTTTGACTTGGTAGTCTTTTCTTCCAAAAAATTCTATTGTACCATCGGGCATGAATCTTCCTAAATCTCCTGTTTTATAGAGTCTTTCGGGTTCATTTTTGAATGGATTTTCGATAAATACCGCTTGGGTTTTTACCTCATCATTCACATACCCACGTCCTACACCTACGCCTGATACCCATATCTCACCCTTCACACCAACGGGGCAAAGCTGTTGAAATTCATCCACTAAGTAGATGTTCATATTTTGAATAGGTTTCCCAACTGGAATAGTCATTTGTGTAGGAACGCTATCCATAAAATGTAGCGTAACATCATCAGCTGCCTCAGCCGGACCATAGGCATTTACGACTTTGATATTTTCAAAAAAGCTAAACCATCTTTCTACTAAATTTTTCGTAACAGTTTCGCCTGTTGCTATAAGGTAGTTTAGATTTTTGAAATAGTTTTCATCTTTTTTTTCCTCTAACTCATCCAACATTACTGAAAGATAACTCGGTACTACTTCCAACACATTGATTTTATCTTCATTAATTCTTTCAATGAAGCGACCAGGGTTAAATATTGCTTCTTGATCATAAATCACCACTGTTCCGCCTGCTATTAACACGGCAAATAATTGCCAAACAGAAATATCAAAACTTTGAGAAGCATTCTGAGCAATGCGTGAGGTTGAATCTAATTCAAAATCTTTCAACTTTGAAAATATATGATTCAGAAAGCCACTATGTTCAATCATCGCACCCTTGGGCTTGCCCGTAGAGCCTGATGTATAAATAGTGTATGCCAAACTATTAGCGTTTGCTCGGCTTACGAAAGCATTCATAACCACCTGGTTATCAGATATTCCAAAAATATTTTCCGCCAAATCCTTTTCTGCATCTAAACACACGAGATAGTTTAAACAATCACATTCGTTCAGTAAAATTTGGGCAATAGACAAATATTTTTTTTCGATAACGATACACTTCAACTCTGCATCTTCTACGATAACTTTCAGACGGTTTTGGGGTAATTCTGGGTGCAATGGCAAGTATCCACCTCCTGATTTCCAAATCCCATAGCCTCCCTCAATCAAACGTGGATTTCTATCCGTCAAAATTCCTACGTGCGTATCAGATTTCAACTTGACTTTTTCTATCAAAACCGTAGCAAGACGATTTGCCCTTAAATTCAAAGTTTTATAATTCAATTTTTCTTGATTATAAATAACCGCAATATCATTAGGAGATTTGTCAGCAATCTCATCTATCAACTCATCAATGGTTTTATCCAAAGAAATTGGCGTTGAGGTATTGTTAAATTCAGCTAAATTTTTAAAATCGTCAGTAGTAAATATTGATAAAGCACCAATTTTTGTTATTGCATTTTTTGAAACTTCACTAACTAATTTCTCAAAATGGCTAATAAATCTTTCGATGTAGGCTAAATCATAAACGGATGAATTATAATTTATATTAATACCAAGTCCCTCAGAATCCTCAATAAATTCGATGTTAAAGTCAAAAGTGGTTGTGCCATTATGTAAATTTAGCGGTGATGTCTTGAAAATATCATCCTCAATCTGACGACTAAATGATTGATATTCAACCAATACATCAAACAAAGGTGATTGATTATTTTGAACACGATACGCAATATCATCTAATATAAAATCAAATGGATAATCCTGATAATCAAATAGTTCCAATAGATTTTGTTTGATATGCAAAGCAAACTCCTCGAATGAACTTTCAGGATTTATTAGTGTACGGACGGGCAAAGTATTGACATAAAACCCAATTTGGTCTTTCAATTCGGCAAGATTTCGCCCAGCTACGGTGGTGCCAATCAAAATATCTGTTTGTCCAGAATATTTATAGAAAAGGCATTTCGTTATGCTCAACAAAGTAAAAAACAAACTTCCACCCGATTTATTAGATAAGGTTTTGAGGCTTTTATAAATTTCTTGGGGTAGAGCATATTTTACGTTTCCAGCCTTTCCAGAATCATCGTTTGTCTGATAATTAGGCAAAACCAAACGTTCCAAATCACCTTTCAAATAGTTTTTCCAGAAAGCAGAAGCCTTTTGTTTTGATTCTATTTTCGAGAAATAATTATGTTGCCAAACGGCATAATCTTTATACTGAATAGTAAGAGGAATCAGCGTATCTTCAATTTTTTGTAAAGATGTTTTATAAAATGCCATCAAGTCTTTCAGAATCACTTCACTCGACCAACCATCGCCTGCAATATGATGCAGACAGAATAATAAAATATGCTTATTTTCAGCATATTTCAAAACATACACTTTGAAAATTTCTCCTTTTTCAAGATTAAAATTCTGCTGAATAGCTTGCTGTACAAATGTAATTGCCTGATTTTCAGTATCAAAAGAATGAAATTCAAGTGGTAATTCTGCCATATTTACGGGATGAATTACCTGACGAGGCTCTCCTTCAAATAATTGATAGGATGTCCGTAAAATTTCGTGACGAGTGATCAGTTTCGTGAAGCTCGTCTCAAAAATGTCGTATTTCAACTCTCCCTCACATTGCAAAGCACCATAAAGATTATAAGTCGTTTTGTCTTGTGTGCTATTATCAATCGCCCAAAGCCTCATCTGTTGATTAGAAAGAGGATAATTTTCATCAAACATTGCCACAGGAATCATAACATTTTCTTGACTAATATGGCTCAATACACAGGCACTTAATGATTGAATATCGGGATTCTCAAAAACCTGTCTCAGTGTCAAATGCACACCTAATTGTAAGGCGATTTTTGAAAGTAATTGCGTAGCCAAAAGGCTATTTCCTCCCATTTCAAAGAATGAAGAATCAAGGTCAATATGTTCAATAGGCAATAATCCCTCACAGAATCTAATCAAATATTGTTGAACTTCTTGCTCATTTCTAATAATTGGAATATGCTGTGAAACAGATTTTTTCAAGGCTTGAATTTCCTCAATTTGTTCATTGAAGAAGCCTTGTTGATATTTCTCTAAAATAACATTATGTTGAACTTTCCCGCTGGTAGTTTTAGGTACTTCCTTCACGGGGATTACGTGCGTAGGCATCAGCCCAAACACCGCAAAAAGGGTCGTCTCAATTTGATTGACTAAGGTCATAAACTGAGAGATTGGTTTTTTATAAAATACAAAAACGATTAATTGTTCTTTCTCAGAGCCATTGCCCGAAACCCCACAAATCACGACTTTACCCAAGGAAATTTCCTCAATATCAAACAAGGAGCGTTCTAAATCTTGTGGATAATAATTTTGTCCGTTCAAGATTATCATATTTTTGTGTCGCCCCGTCATTACCAAAGAATTATCCTCTAAAATAAAACCTAAGTCCCCAGTTTTGAGCCAGTTATCTTGGTTAAACAGTTTGCTGGTACGTTCAGCGTCTTGATAGTATCCTTTCGTAATGTTATCGCCTTTTATCTGGATATGACCTACTACAAACGGTGCTTGAATGTTGTTATTTTCATCACAAATTCTTACTCGACAACTATTAAACGCTTGTCCCAAATTGACAAACGAAACATCAATCAAAGGGTTATATTTTTCTGAAAATTCAACTTCTGAACCTATGTTCAATGAATTTCTCTTGATAAAGTGCTGTTTCAAAAACCCTCCAAGATGTGTAGAGGTTACCCCGACAGATGCCTCTGCCATTCCATAAGATGGAACGATACAGTTTGCGGGCATTCCAAATGGACTTAAACTATCAAGAAACTGATGACAAGTGTCCACAGAAATGGGTTCTGCACCATTGATAATAATACGCATTGAAGACAAATCCCAGTCAAAGATTTTTCCTTGAAAAGCATCCAAGAGATATTGAAATCCAAAGTTTGGGGAATACGAAATCGAGCCTTTGTAGTCATTGACCAACTCCATCCACAACAGCGGTCTTCTGATAAAAAGTGCCGTTGGCATAATGATTTGATTACACCCTCCGAAGGTACTGGTAAGATGAAAAGCAACCATTCCTAAATCATGTGTGAGCGGAATCCAGCTCACTGCGTTATCATCTGGATTAATCTTACCCCGTGAGACCATATCACTAACATTAGCAATAAGATTACGGTGAGTAAGCATAACACCCTTGGGCGTACCCGTCGAACCCGAAGAATACTGGATAAAAGCTAAGTCCTCAGGCTGTGCATCATATAATTCTGCAGGAATATTGATGGGTGTATCAACCATAGTTTTAATATGATTGATAGTAGAAAAATTATCTTGTCCAATGGAATTGCAAAAATTAACTAATTTTTCAAAATTAGCCTCATCTGTACAAATAGAAGGGTTTCTAAGATTCTCAAAAACTCGTAAAACTTTTAATTTATGTTCCTCTTTTCCACCAACTGAGAGCGGAATAGGCACAAGACCTCCTAAAAGACAAGCCCAAAAAGCTCTCAGAAATAACTCATCGTCTTCTATTTGTAAAATTACTTCATCTCTGAACTGTAAACCTTTCTCATTTTGCCAAAAACTTAATAGCGCACATGCATTCTGATACATATCCGAATACGTAACAAAGTGTCTTTCAGTACTGCTTTTTACAAATACAAAGCCTTTGTTTGTTTCATTTTGCAAACAGTTTAGCAAGTTATTGATAGTCAATATTTTAGGGCTATTTTCGTTAAAAGGTTTCATTAGTTCTGTATTTACTCAAGAGGTTAGAGAGGTAAGACTATCTTACTTCCATAGATAAATAAAATGCACTTTCTGTTTTTAAGAGCATAAACTGATATACTCTATAAGGACAGAGATAGAACTTTGAACAGAAATATAACGCATTCGTATATACGTCAAGCAATATGAATAACTCTCATATCCCTATCCCTTATTTAAGTTTACTAAAACCGAAACGTTGGTATTTACTACATTAATTTTAACTAAGCCCTAATATTGAGCCACAGCAAAACATAACTACTTTTAATTTGGAAACACTGAAGCTATGCTTAAAATACAAATTATTAGGATTTACTCTTCTATTAAAGTATCGTTACCAAGCCTTGCTATTTTATCAAGTATAAGGTTTTGGATAACCTCTTCAAACTGTCGATACGGAATGGGCTTTTGTAACCATTCAAAATACTGAATATCATAGTCTTTAAATAGGTTTGGAGGATAAGCACTGGTAAAGACGATTTGAACCTCCTTGTCTTTACCAGTTTGGGCTAATAAAAGAATACTTGACTTCTTTCTAACCTGAACATCTAAAAAAATGAAATCTACTCCGTACTCAATTTTTTCAAGATAATCAAAAGCATCGTCCAAGTCATCAAAACATTCAATAACCTTTACCATATTAGTACGTTTGGCAAAGTTCTCTATTATACATCTTGCCAGAGGCTCATCGTCTATTATTAGGCAAGTTAGTTTCATTTTGAGATTGGATTTGTTGATTGGTAATTAAATTATTAATTGCGTAGTTCATAAATTTTACGATTCTTCTCATAGCACATACAATTCTGTACAGTAAACAGTAAAGCTTTTACCCATTTTTTCTTTCTTACAATTTTTATAGGTTGAACCCTCAAAAGTTGCAACTGTTTTCTTTTCAAATGATAATGCGAATGTTAATTGATTTTTCATAGCTAATTTTGTTTTAATGTTTATTTGTAATTGATGAATCAAAATTAGTAGTATGAATGTTTATATTTTGTGTAATTAGATTTAAACAGATATTTTTTCGACAACACCTCATTTTCCTTAGACTTCCAAATTTACCATTCGACCAAAGCTATTATTTGGTAGTATTTGATACAACATATATCAAAGTCTATTTTTTTATATTTGTTCAGTACCGAATCATTAATAAGAATGTTTATCTTTTGTTTAATTTAAATTAAACAAAAACCAGTTTGAGGTGGTGCAATTTTGGTTTACACTTTTGTTGCTTGTTTAACTTGATTTTTATAATACAACATTTCAAATTTATTAGGACTTTTATAATCTATTG
>JAYUOX010000420.1:0-7706 GCA_043760595.1 Cytophagales bacterium | reverse complement strand
AGGCAAAGAAACTATTGGCGGAAGCGAAGAAATTGAGGCGAAAGAAGAAGTAAAAAATAATTTTAAAGAGGGCTTTGTTTTAGACGAAGCCCTCTTTTGTATTTTCGTCTTGTGGCTGTTGTCACACGGAGATGAATATACAATTATCTTCAAAGTAGCGTGAATCGTATAATAATATTTGAATTCACCACATTATCTATCAAAATGTAAAACTCAATTTTGTCAAGAACTGTCTTGGGCGAAGTCTAAAATCGGTGGAAAGAAAACTATTATCTGAAAAACTTAAAGTACGAAAAGTCTTTTCATCGGTTAAATTTTGAAGAAATACCCCCAAATCAATATTGCTATTTTTGAAATGATAATTTGCCGAACAGTCCATCAATAAATAACGCTGAATCTGGTTTTGTCCATCTTCAATTTGATATTTATTTGCTTCAATTCCGAAAGTGAAATTTTTTGAAGGGATAAAGTCAATCTTAGATTTCAAGTCTAATTGTTTAAAAGTATTTTGTGTATTTTGCGTTTCTGTCTTTACTGAATTAGTTGTATTTGTAGCATCAAAATCAAATTGCAATCGAAGCCATTTTTTAGGATTTGAATTTATATTGAATGTTGTAGTGTTACTTCTAATCTCAATTTTTGCAGGCTGATTATTGGCAAATAGCCTCACTGATTGCCTTATTTCGTAACTATTATTGATAGTAAATTTAGTTTTTATACTATGCAGATATTTACTTGCCTGTAAAAAGCCATTTATATTTTGCGTAGTATTATCAGATGCAATTCTAACTTGCCTAATATAAATTCCATCATTGGTTTGCTCTCTTAAAACATTGCTTTGAGATTCTCCCAAGCTAATGACTGCATCCATGAACCAGAAGTGAATCATGTCTTTAAAGTTTAGTCTTATACTTGCGAAATGTCGTTGATTATCAGGAATTTGCTCTGAATTTCGTTCAATATTTCGATAATTTGTTAGTAAAAAAGCGTTGCTAAAATCATCAATTTCAGCGATATTATATTTGAAATTATACTTAAAAGTTGAACTCCATTTGGCAGAAAAAATGTAGGTCATTGAAAGGTTTGGCTCAATAACAAAACGGTTTTTATTTAGATTTAACCAGTTGATGAAGCTCACAGGCAAATGAAAATCAAGTTTAAAACTCTCCTTATCGACTTCATAACCCGTCTCTCCAAATATTCGCCAATAAGATAGATTTTGATTGTTTGAAAGTAAAGAAGAATCTCCAATGAGTTTTATAGACGGGAATCCTGATAAATTAGAAAACAGACTTTGATTAGAATATTCAGCCCCTATTTTAGTATTTAATTTCAACTTTTTATTGGCTAAAAAATTGGCATAAAAACTAAAAAAAGACTTTTTTAATCTTAAATCTTGAAAGGTTTTTTGTTTTACAATTTGATTATTTACTACGACATCTAAATTCTGAGGCGAATTTAAGTAATATCCCAAAGCCTTAAATTCAATTATATTATCTGATGCTGTTTTCTTCTGGATTTTTAATTCATTCGAAGTCCATTGGGTGTCATATTGATTTTGTTGATTTACATTTTGCGTTTTCCCAATTTCAAAATTCTCAATGACTCCATTAGCATTTTGCCAACCCGTTTTTACGAATAATTTATTGCTAAAATAGTATTTAGGTTGATTCACTACGATTGACAAAGTACCTTCTAACTGATTCAGATTCTTGGCATTATCTTGCCTTTCTGTAACAGCAAGCGTATCTTTTCCAAGAAAGTATAGACTTTCAAGCGAGCCTTGATTTGCTTGTTTATCCTTCAAATACTCAATATTTAGGACTACATCATACTTTTTTCGGAGCGTCCAAAGGTTTTTGGAGGTAAAGAGATGACTTTGATTGAAGTTTAAATATTTCTGATTGATGGGAGGTTTACTAAGTTCAATAATGGATAAAAGTGGACGTGATACTTTTAAAAGTAGATACTGGGGACTTACATCAATCAAATCCGCAATCGTCAGATATTGCGTTGATGCAAGCAAATCCGTCCCAACATTATTACTTTTAAGAATGCTAAACGATTGGTTATTTTTGGCAATTTTAATGGCATTTAAACTATTATCATATTGGATATTTTCATTATTAAAACCGCCTCCAATCTGAGCAATCTTTATCCATTTCGCTCGGGCAGATTCTTTAAAAACCACATTCATACCCGCTTTGGGCGAATAAACAATATCCTTCAAGACATTGATAGGTTGATGATTTTCGAGAATTTCTACTCGTTTAATGTCTTGCCAACGGAAATTATCATTGGCAATTTTATATTTTCCTTCAAACAAATCCTTCCCTTCGGTATAGTATTTATTGATGGGTTCGCCGTTGTACTTTATCGTTCCATTTTCGCTAAGTTCAACGCCTGGAAGTTTTTTGAGGACATCCCCCAAATTTTGGTCTGTGTTATTACCAAATTGCTTAATATCATAAGAAATTGTATCGTGACTTATACGGATGGGAGGAGTTTTTACAATCACTTCTTTGAGTTCGATGGCTTGCGGAGTAAGGATAAAATTTTGAATTAGATCAGTTTTCTTGATGAGTCTTTCCTCCGTAGCAAATCCCATTGAAGCCACCACTAATTTAATGGTATCAGATAAAAAGGGCTTATTGAATTGAAATTGTCCTTTTGCGTTGGTAATAGCGAAGGATTGGATAATATTCTCTTGGGGATTGTACGCCCTGATACTTACCCCTTGGAGGGGACGATTTTGTGAATCAGTAACCCGACCAGATAGAAACTGAGAAAAACCCGAAAAATGTAATAATGTTGATAAAAATGCTGTAATTCCTATTTTATTCATCCAACCTATTATTTTTCAGTAAGTTCCATTGGGTTGTAAGGGCGTTTAGGTAAACTTGATGGAAGAGTTTCGACGGAGAAACTACTTCTTCCATTATTCATAAATGGCATTGGGTCTTCCAAGAAGAGCTTATTCGCCTTTAAAAACTCTTCTCTGGTTACCTTTTGACCTTTACCATCTGAAAGTTCTAAGTCTATATTCACCTTTTCGATACCTTTACATTCAAAAATAAAATATCCTTTACTTTCTGTTACTTTTAAAATAAGACCAGGCAAACCATTAAATTTCCAAGGACCTTCACTAACATTAATTTCAGGAGTGAACCATGCTTCATAGTTACGTCCCCTAAATTGACAAATTGCTTTTTGACATGAATAATTGAGAATACGAATCGTGTCTGATTGAATCTTCCAATCAATTGTAGGTATAGTTTCTTGTACAGTATAATTAAACATACCTAAATTTTCAGTTGAAGTAAGTTGCTTTGAGGTATAGTTTTTAAATAATATATTTTGCTTGCCTCTTTTATTTTTAGGTGTTGTTAAATTCCTCATGTCAAGAGCCCCTGTTCGTTTAATTTGCTCCATCATAGCATTTTTGGTTTCAAGCAGTGAAATACTATAATATTTACTCATGTTCTTTCCAATTTCAAGACCCATAACATCATAATTTTTTTTCAATAAATCAGTAGAATCTACAATGGAAATTTCATCATATTTAACCAACAAATATGCTTTGTCTTTCAGAGATTGTGAATAGATATTTATATTAAAGAAGGGTACAAAAAAAGCTAACGATAGTAAAAACTTATTTTTCATTTTTTTGATTTAATAAATTACAATAAACACTCAAATTTTTACTAAATGAAACAGTAGTTAGGTTAAGGAGTTTTTTCAACTCCTTAACCTAAATTTTAGCAGAAAGCTCCCTCAGCAGTCAAAGCATCATCAAGCTGTTCTGAAAGTGTACCGCAAAGAATTCCTTTGACTCCACAAGTTGTTATGTAAATCACACAGCTACAAGTTGGCTTCTTTCTTTTAATTAATTTTTGAACAACAACATATTGCTTTTTTGCAACAACTGGTTTTGCCTTTGATAAAACGTTAGATTTTGCCATTGCCCCAAAAGACAACAGGATAGTACAAATAACGCTTAAAATTAACTTCTTTTTCATACTTTTATTAAGTTTTAATTGTAAAAAGATTAAGACTCATAAACCCCATAAAGTCATAAAACTGAGGTAGGGTTTACTTGATTCAAGGGTATGAAGTTTTATTTCATGATGTCAATTAGTAGTGGTACTGAAATCTTATAAGTACAAAGACTGGAATGAAAACGTACATACTTTATTTGATATTTATTTTTTCATTTTTTAATAAATCATTATTAAAGAAAATTGTAATTAAATTGAGGAGTTGTTCTCAACTCCTTAATTTAGATTTTAACAAAAAGCTGCCTCTGCTGTCAATGCGTCTTCCATCATTTCAAATTGTGAACCGCAAACAATCCCTCTGACTCCACAAGTTGTCGTGTAAATCAAACATTCACAAGTTATCTTCTTTTTTTCTTTAATTGATTTTCGAATAACAACATTTTGCTTTTTATTAACAAATGGTTTTGCTTTCGATAATGAATTCGATTTTGCCATCATACCAAATGATAATAACATGGCAACAAATAAACTGAAAATTGCTTTCTTTTTCATACTTTTGTTAAGTTTTAATTGTGAAAAAATTAGGACTAATAAACCTCATCAACGGTCGTCAAACTACGATGAGGTTTACTTGTTTCAAAGATAATGTGTTTCGTACCATTCTATCAATAAGTAGCAATACTGAAATCTTCTAAGTATAAATACTTAAATTTCAACGTATATACTTTATTTTTACAATTTGTAGAAAGATTAGTTATCATATCCTGCTTTCAATCAAAATTCCGAATCTTCACGCTTATTTAATCCGAATTTATAAGTTAACCCTACTCCAATTGACCAGCCAATAAAACTTGATATAACTTTATCCTTATTATCCAGTACGATACTTCGATGTGGAGAGCCTAAATAATATCTACCATAACAACTCAAATCATACCTATAATTTATTGTTACAGTAGGCTCAATGCCAGCTTCTAATCCTACAAAAAGAGGAAATTTATTATCTTCAAGTATTTGAACTTTTTGAGTAAGTCCAGAGAAAGTGGTACTATTGTTTTCAGGAATTGTAATACCAAGTCCAACTCCTAATGACCCCCAAATACTGGTGCTTGTAATTTTTAAATTTTGGGATAAATTTACATTTCTGTGATTACTTTCTACGAGATTTTTTTTGTATCGGGGCACTAAATATAAAAATGTTCGAGGATATTCTCTCGCAAAAATAGCCGCTGACAGAGGATTCTTTTCTTCAGAAAATGCAGTAATATGCTTTAATTTAGTTATTCCTATTTCAAATATTGTCTTTTCATTTAGATAATTTCCATAAACTAACAGAAACATATCTTGGTTAAGATTGGGGGTGAACACAGTACCATTTTTACTACTATTCGATAGATTAGTATTCATGTATTCAACTCTAAGCAAATATTTAAACTTAGATTGGCAAAAACATTCTTTCAAAGAAAAAATGAATATTAGACATAATATTAGTCTCATAAAGTTTAAAAAAAGGTAACGATTTTTGTGTCAATCGTTACCTTCTCGATGTTATGGATTGAAACAGACAAACTCGCACATATAGGTAGGAGATTGACCTGGAATATTTGCACCACATCTAACTATACCTCTGTACCATGATAAATAAAAAGTGGGAATTGGAATTTCCCATTTCACAACTGGACTTACTTCATCATCGTTAAAATTTTCTTGAAAAACATCAGGACATGGTTCATTACCCCAAATAACCTGTCCTGCAAATCTCATTGGTAGTTTTAAATCCCTTCCAAAAACCCAAACTCTATCTGAATCATAATCTCTCCAAGCTGGAAACCAACCTGCAAATCCTTGTGTATATTCTTCACATTCAGTTGCAATACCACCCGAATTGTAAATAAGCCACCAACTTGTCCAAACTGAGCCATTTATTCGTTTATTGCCATCGTTAGGAGCATACTCTATACAGTTATCCGCTTTTAAACGTGCATTTTTAGACGTTCCAGTAGTTTTGGCTTCCTGTAATGTAAAGTTCTCATGATAAACTTTTGCGACTTGAATATTTTTATAATTGTGTGCTTTCTTGTCATCCTCAATAACTATTGTTTTAGCTTTAATATCTGAGTAGAAATTAGCAATTTCATTTTCTTGTCCTTTTTTATAAACGAAAACATAGTCGTTATTCATTCTGTAAATCAATTTTCCTATTTTTAATTCCCTATCAGCATTTAGAATTGAAGCAAAAAAATGGTCTTTAATTCTTTCTTTAAACTTTGTAGTTTTTTCATTTGAGAGCCTTGCGGAAGAATTTGGATGTTTGTATTCATATTCTATTTGCTGAACAGCATCTAAATGCGAATCAAATCCTTTCTCCTTTGTAAATTCTATTAACTCTTTATCTGTTTTTTTTTCAATTCCAGTTCTGAAATTCTTAAAAGAATTCTCAGAATCAAAGACCATCATTCCATCATCAATCTTTATATCTTTTGAGATTGATATTGGAGTTGGGCTACTTTCTTTTTCATTAAATTGCTCTTTGCATGACAGAATGACAAATGGAATTGTAAATAGAGTTCCAATTCCTAAAAATTTGAATAATTTTTTCATACTTTTGTTTAAGTTTTGATTGTGAAAAGATTAAGACTCACAAACCCCATCAGGTCTTCAAGCTACGGTGGGGTTTACTTATTTCAAAGGTATGAAGTTTTATTTTAATTTGTCAATCAGTACACATACTGAAATCTTCTAAGTATAATTACTAAAATTTCAACGTATATACCTTATTTTATTATTTCCCTTAAATATTTTGCAACATCCATAAGCCTATATTTATGAGATAACTTCAGTTTTTTACGAATTGAAAGCCTGTGAGACTCTACTGTTCTCGGGGAAGTAAATACTTTTTCAGCAATCTCATTTATCGTACTTTCCTCCGCAATCAGTGCTAAAATCCTCTTTTCCGCTTCACTCAAAGTTGAATAATTTACCAAAGCAACTTCTAAAATTTCATATGGAATATCACTGTAAGTTTTTTGATTGCCTGTTGTTAGGATAAATGCTTTTTGAGTAGCTTGTTCAAACCGCTCCGTTGATACAGGTTTTTGCAAATAATCAACAACACTAAATTGTAGCGCATCGATGATTCTCTCTATGTAACCCGAAACAAAAATCACTTGGATATGCCCATGAGAACGTAAACTTTCATACAAATCAATCCCCGACAATCGAGGCATACTAATATCTGTAATCAATAAATCAGTAGGAGTTTTCAAAAGATAAGCCAATGCTTCAAGCGGCTTAACGAAGGTAGCTTTTAGCACCAAATAGGGAATTTGATTTACGTGGGTAACGAGAACATCTAAATTAGTCTGTTCATCATCTACAAGTACACAGGTAAGTATTTTTGGTGTCATTTTCTTTTAGTTTAATAGAGTATTTTAAAGTTTAATAGAGATTTTTCAGTATAATATTATCAATAAATAAAGTTAATTCCAAATAAAATTGTATTGAATTAGGATAATAGCAGAAAATGGGGGGGGGGTAAGTTACTGATAATCAAATATTTACATTTTACCAACATTAGTAATCGGCAAATTTTAAAGCTAAATCCTCCAAAACATAACATTTCAACTAATCCTACCGTTTATAAAAATACAATAGCGTAATTACCCAATAATCACGTAATTGCAACATCACTCAACTTAATCTACCTTT
>JAYUOX010000419.1:0-7710 GCA_043760595.1 Cytophagales bacterium | reverse complement strand
GCTCGCCACGGGTGAGCCCTATATTGTCTTCTCCGATACGGTGAACCGGATGATGCCCAAGCATCACCGCGATCTGGGGCTCAAGGTCTCGAAGACTTCTGGAAAAGAAACGGTTGTAGATTTAGAAATTCAAGAGAAAGTAACTGATTTACAAGAAGTTGTAGTAACATCAGCTTCTCAACGAACTTCTATCGAAAAGGGACTTGTTTCTGTTAGTTCCAAAACTTTTGATATTGAAGAAACTCAACGCTTTGCGGGTACTCGGAACGACCCTGCTCGCATGGTCTCGGGCTTTGCGGGCGTAACGAGCAATAACGATTCACGCAATGATATTATCATTCGAGGAAATTCTCCCACGGGATTATTGTGGCGAGTAGAAGGTATGGACATTCCAAATCCAAGTCATTTTGGGTCTTTGGGTGCAACAGGCGGACCTGTAAGTATGCTAAATAATAACTTGTTAGCAAAATCTTCTTTCTTGACAGGAGCATTCCCCGCCATTTATGGAAACGCTACTGCTGGTGTATTTGATTTACAATTACGAAACGGTAATTCAGAAAAACGTGAATATACGGCTCAATTAGGTTTCAATGGTTTTGAATTTGGAGCAGAGGGATATTTCTCAAAATCTTCGAGAGCCTCATATTTAGTACATTACCGCCGTTCTTTTTTGGGCGTTTTTCAAGCCATTGGGATAGATTTTGGTACAGGAACAGCCATACCTTCTTATCAGGATATTGCATTTAAGATAAATGCTCCAACCCAAAATTTAGGTACATTTACCTTCTGGGGAATTGGTGGAAATAGTAAAATAGGTTTCAATGACGACAAATCTATCTATAATGACGATGGCGAAAGAACAGATTACAAAACAGGAATGGGTGTTATAGGTATTTCAAATATGTTTTTTTTTAATAAAAACCTATCTGGAAAATTATCCTTGTTATTCTCAAATGCCTTTGAAAACAATACCACCGATGAAGTAGTAGACCCTTTGAGTACAATCAAGACATTTACCCCATTGGCACGTTCCAATTCAAGTCAGCATCGAGTGAGTTTAAATTATTTGCTCAACTATAAAATCAATGCTAAGAATACACTTACGGGAGGTTTTTACTACAATTTACTCTCAATGAGTTATGTAGATAGTGTTAAAGAAGCGAATGTTTATAAACAAATCAGGTTATTTGATGGTAATACCACCCATATACAAGGTTATGGTAATTGGCTATATCGCCCAACAGATAAATTGGCAATCAATTTAGGCTTATTTTATCAACAATTATTACTGAACAAATCAATGAGCGTTGAGCCACGTTTTAGCGTAGAATATCAGCTCAACGAAAAACAGTCTTTGTCTTTTGCACTGGGTCGTCATAGTCAATTACAGAATTTACAGGTTTATTTTAATACGAAACCAACGCAGGATTTGACAATTGCTCCCAATAGAAATTTGAGTATGACTCTGAGCGACCATATAGTATTAGGCTACGAGCGAAGCATCGGAGCAAAAACCCGATTCAAACTTGAAACATACTATCAATCATTGAGTAATATTCCAGTTGAGAGAACACCCTCAGACTATTCGATTCTGAATTCTGGAACGGGCTTCTCAGCTCCTAAACGTAACGATTTAGTTAATGAGGGTACAGGTAGAAACTATGGCATCGAAATGACTGTTGAGCGTAACTTTAGTAATGGATATTATTTCCTAAGTACAGTTTCGCTTTATGATAGTCGCTACAAAGGCAGCAATGGCGTTGAGCATAACACTGCTTTCAATGGTAATTATACCTTCAATTTATTAGCGGGTAAGGAGTTTAAATTAGGTAAAAAATATACCTTAGCTTTTGATACTAAGGTGACAATTGCGGGAGGGCGTAGATACACTCCCATAAATTTAGAACAATCCATTAAAAAGAAAGAAACGGTTTTAGAAACGTCCAAAGCATTTGAAAATCAATTTGATGATTATAACAGAACCGACTTGAAAGTTTCGCTCACAAGAAATGGACAGAAAGCAATGCAGGAATGGTTTATTGATTTCCAGAATGTGTTAAATACTGAGAATGTATTCAACCAGTCATATGTTGCAAAGAAGGAGAAAATAGTTACCAATTATCAATTAGGCTTTTTCCCATCATTTAGTTATCGTTTACAGTTCTAAAAAAATGGACATTCTCAATCTTGAAATACTATGAAACAATTTATAGAATATGTAGAATCGTTGGATTTTCCACAAGAAGCAAAAGATAGATTAATAGACGAAAAACTATTAGCCAGTCATCATTTGTATCTCAATCTTATTCCATATTTATCGCCCGCTTTTCCAAATGTATCTCAAGCAGATTTGGAGCAACTCAACTTGGGAAGTTATTTATATTTTAGATTTTTATTGCTTTTAGACAATACCATTGACACCATGGGCGAAGGAGGAGATAAGATGGAGGCATTGCTCAATATCAACATGGGTTATATTTTCTTTGAAAAATCTGTTCGAGAATTATCACAACTCTATGGTAATGACAAAGTCTTCTGGGATAGGCTGAAAAGCATGAAACAGCAATACTTAGACACAGTTTTGATTGAGAAGAAAATTTCTGCCAAAAGAAGTGTAATAAATCCAGAACTATTTGAAAAAGTTGCCGTTGGTAAATCTGCGGTGTGTTTAATGACGGTGTATGCCTTAGGTGTTTTAGATAAATCATCACACAAAGAGAATTTAGTAGAATGCCTTAGTGAATTGCACATTGCTTTACAATATTTAGATGATATTGAAGACTTCAAGAATGATATTCAAGAAGGTCAGTGGACGTACCCTCAATTTTTGGTAGAAGAATATTTAAGAGAAAAAGCGATTGATACTCATGACCCGAGGCTTTTGCATAAACATCTGTATTTATCAGGTATAGCTCAAAATGTAATCAGAAGAGCCGAGAAACATTTGAAAAGAAGTGTAGTTTTGGCACAAGAAGCGAATCTCGAAACATTTGCTCAATTTCTTGAAAAAGAGCGAGATATGTGTGATTTTCATTGTAAAGAGATTGAGAGTTTGTTGCACAAAACTCATGAAAAGGTATTAAAAAGTACAACATTTACCACACAAAACAATCTCAATAGAGGTATTGAAACAGGGCTTTCGTTTATTCATAATAATCTAAACGAAAAATATCAATGGTCTGATTTTCTCACTTCGGCTGGGCAAGCTACTACATGGACAACCGCCTATGTGGGAATGAATTTGGCAGAAATGAAGCCAGAAATGCCTGTGTTAAAACAGGTCTATGAAACGCTCGTAAACCAAGAAAATCTTGCCTACAATGTCAATGAAATTCAAGATGGTGACTCTACAAATTTTGTGGTAGGTTTTCAACAAACACTTGCGGGAGAGGTCTCAGAGCATCATTTAAAAAAATGGTTTGAGTTTATGAATAATGACGGAGGATGGGTAACGTATAGAGATGAGAGTTCGCTCAAAAAGCGGTTGGAATTAGGTGAAAATGCCGATGTACGAGGCTGGATAATCGCTCATGCGTGCGTTACGGGGGCATCTGCGTATGTGTTGGCAAAAATACCCGCTTTGGAAAAAGAATATGACCTCACGTGCGAATATTTGCTTAAACTGTTTGATAGCGAAACACACGTTAAATCTTATTGGTGGACGAGCGATATTTATGCGACCGCTTGGGCAATGATGGCTCTGAGCCAACATAAAAAGTATCACCGACAAAGCTTGTTTTTGGCTCAGTGGTTAATCTCACAACAAAACGAACAAGGTGCTTGGGTCAATGAAGTTGCCAATGCTGATAGTGCATTTTATACCGCTTTGGCAATTAAGGCGTTGATTTTATGTGAAAATGAAGAATATGAAGGGTATATCAACAAAGGTATCAACTGGCTTTTGGCACATCAAACGACAGATGGCAGTTGGACAACTACTCGAATATTGAGAATCCCGGCAACGGATGTACTTCGCCCAGAGGCAGTTACCCAATGGCGTAATAGTTCATTTGGGGTGGATTGTATCGTGGATGACCATAACAGACTTTTCACGACCAGTACCGTTGTGAACGTACTCAACCTTAAAAATACTTATAAAAATGTTATTGATAAAAGGCATACAACTCACACCGTTTGATAACACCCGATGGGTAGTTAGTACAAACGAAGGACGAAATTTCTTAATCAACGAGCCAACTTCCAAATTGGTAACGATACTTTCAAGGGCAAAAAATGAAGAAGATGCTTATCAGAACTTCAAAAACCAATTTAATAGGTCAATCGGTTTTGAGGACTTTATAAAATTGGTAAAAGATAAATTGGGTGGATACCATATCCTAAACAATGATACCGAAGCCGAAAAACCTCCGTTGTTGAATCCGTACTTGAAATTAAAAATAGAGCTTATCAATCCAAAATGGGCAAATTGGTTATCAAAACCCTTGCAGATATTCTTTGGCAAATCAATATTTTGGTATGCTTTTGTGGCTTCGATTGTGTTTTTGTGTGCAACTTTTTTTACATTTTCGATTGAATTCACAAACATAAATTACCCCTTACTTACGGGGCTTTTTTACTCCACCATGCTCATTCACGAATTGGGGCATATAGGTGCGTGTGCAAGGTGTAGAATCAAACACGGAGGAATAGGTTTTGGATTTTATTTTTTCCTTCCTGTTATGTACGCCGACATTACAAATATCTGGCTTGCCAACAAAGAACAACGCCTAATAGGCAATATGGGTGGAATATTTGCTGAAATTTTTTACTCGGCTCTTTTAGTGATAGTATATTTATTTACGGGCGAAGCAACCTTTTTGACTGCGGCATTTTCAATATTTACTTTTGTGTTGTGGGAGTTTAACCCCTTCGTAAGGTTTGATGGTTATTGGATTCTTTCAGACTTAACCAATACCCCAAATCTTATTCACAAATCAGGACTTGTTTTAAAGAAAGTGTTTAATATAAAAAACGTCCTTGATTGGAAGGATAAGGGCTTCTCATTTCAATTTGCCCAACGTGATGTCCTATTATTTGCCTATGGAACGGTCAATATGTCTTTAATTTTTGCCATCATGGGATATACCATTTTTACGTATCAAGAAACCATTTTGACCTTTCATTTAGTAGTTTTTGATTTAATAAAAAAGGCAATAAATTTCAATTTAAGTTTTAGTGATTTTAAATATCAATTCATTACAATAAGTGTTTTTTATGTACTTGCTCTCAGATTGAGCATAAAGTACGGAAAGGCTTTATACGGGAAAATTATTCATTAATCATAAATCATAAGTAAATTTTTAGCAAACACTTAAAAGGGTCGGTATTGCTAAAACTATAAATAGATCCTAAACAGTTTAATTTTTGAAATCATGGAAATCAAAGGCAAACAACAAAAACAAAAAGAAATCATTGTAAATCAATTTGAAGTGGAAGAATTGGAAGACCGTTTAGAAAATAAATGGGGTGAACCAGATATAATAATTGATTTCGATAAATACTATATTTAGTAAAAAATCTTCTAAAACCTTTTAGCAATCACTTAAATGGGTCAGTATTGCTAAAATCATAAATAGACCCTAAACAATTTAACTTTTAAAATCATGGACAATATTATTAAGAATAAATTAGTATTAGATAATGAACAAATCATAAATCAAATTGAGATTGAGGAATTAGAGTCCCGCTTAGAAAATAAATGGGGAACACCCATTTGTCTAAGTATTGATGGATGCGACCCCAAGCCAAGTGATTTGTAAACTAAAACTCATAAAAAGATTATTCAAACAATTTAATTATTAAAGAACATGAAAAATACTATTAAGAACAAAATAATATTTGGCAATGAGAAAATCATAAATCAATTTGAAGTGGAAGAACTGGAAAATCGTTTAGAGAATAAATGGGGGCGTTTATGTCCAGAAGGCGAAGATTGGAATTCTAATGGTTACGGCTGTGTTAGTGCAGACGAAGGTCCTAAAACTGATGTAAATCAAGGTACTTCGGTAATCACTTAAAAAGGGTGATATTGCTAAAATTATAAAATCGCAAATTATTTAAAAAATTAGAAGACCATTTGGGAAACAAATTGGGTACGAGTGTTCCAAAATCAAGATTAAACTGTAACATTAATTTCTAATTTATTACAAAAGAGCTTTTGGTAATTACTTAAACGGGTTGGGCTTACCAAAATTATTCATAAGACCCCAAATAACAATTTAACTA
The DNA here is from genome assembly GCA_043760595.1 of Cytophagales bacterium. Lineage (GTDB taxonomy): Bacteria > Bacteroidota > Bacteroidia > Cytophagales > Spirosomataceae > Arcicella. The sequence continues at coordinate 1,485 of JAYUOX010000419.1, read as the reverse complement.
ATAAAGTCATGCAAAACAGCAATGAAGAAATCGTAAATCAGTTTGAAGTTGAAGAATTAGAGTCTCGTTTAGAGAACAAATGGACACCATGTCCAACAACTCCAAAACCAGGAATTAATTGCAGTATTAATTTCTAAAACTTTTGATAATTTAATGGCTTATAGATGATTTTCTAAGCCATTAAATTATTATAGATTATTCTCAATTTCAAACCTTTTAAAACATGACAATTAAATATATTCCTTTCCAAATCATCAGAATATTATCTATCCTTTTGGGTATTGTATATTTAGTTTCAGGTATCGCCAAAGCGGCAGATATTAATGCCTTTGTGGACAATATCATCCAATATGGAAGTCCATCTTTACGGATGCTTGCACCTATTATCGTAGGTGTCGAAATTATTATTGGTTTCGCCCTAATCGTATGGCAAAAAACTAAGGCAATTGCTCAAATTTCTTTTTGGATTTTGATATTTTTTACTACGATTTTTTCTTATGGATACTTAGTCAATGGTATTAGTGATTGCGGATGTTTTGGTAATGTAATCAAGATGTCTCCGTTGATATCAATCCTACGAAATATAACTATGATTGGTTTTTCTGGGCTTATTTGGAAATATTTAATACTCAATCCAACGAATAATTCAACTTCAAAGTTATATTTAGGAGTCATTTATGGTTTAGGGTTTGTGTCATTTTTTAGTACAGGTTTTGAAATGAAAAATACTTACACTGTCGTTCAAAATATTCAGTCTTTACCCCTTGAAAAAACCAGTATCGGACGTTCTGTTACAATCCCCAAAGTCGATAAATGTCTGATTTTTATTTATAGTCCCAAATGCCCCCATTGTCAGGCAGCAACCTCCATCATCAATCGTTATCAAAAAAATGGACTGGTCGATACGACTATTGCTATAACTGCCTCAGAACTCCAAATTAGCGACATTAGTAAATTTTATAAGCAATTCAATCCCGATTTTCACACCTTCCAAATACCCAAAGATTCACTCAAAAAAATTACTCGTTCCTTGCCTACACTTATTTATGTAGAAAAAGGAATTGTACAGAGAGTAATGAACGAGGGCGTTATGACCCCAAAAGAATTCTCAGATTCGATGAAAAAGAATTAAAATCATATACCTTCAACCTCAAAATAACATGAAAAAGCAAGTAATTTTGGTAAATCCGCAGGATGAAATCATTGGTTTTGAAGAAAAACTAAAAGCCCATCAACAAGGTCTTTTACACAGAGTATTTTCTATTATGTGATTGTTTTTACATCTTTTTCATAGCTAAATGAAATAGAAAGCTAATTTTCTGTTTCATTTTGGTTATATATTTTCTAATCTTAGTCGAATATCCTTTGATATTTATCTTCCGCTGGCACTTACTTATCGAAAATATCAATCTCATTGTTTTCTATCAATTAATTTTATTAAAATTACATAGATGGAATTCACAACGAACATAGAAATGAAGCGAG
>JAYUOX010000418.1:0-7722 GCA_043760595.1 Cytophagales bacterium | reverse complement strand
ACTTTGGACGAGACGAGAACAATAAAGCATCTTGTATTCTATCAAAAACAGTTGCTCCTGCATCAGCAATTGGCTTAGGATTGTTAATCGAGGTATATTTGTTCTCGAAGGTATAATTACCCGCCAAGTTAATTGCTAATTTACCCGCACCAATTTCTAAATTTCTCTGAGAAATTACAAAATCCAAACCAGAAGTTGTTGTATTCAAAGCATTTGAGAAGAAACTTACCGCTACGATTCCACTATTTACAAGAATTTTATCCAAGGCAGTATTACCCGCTTTCGTTCCAGCAATTTCAGAACCAAGTACAATTCTGTCATTCACTTGGATACTGTAATAATCTAAGGTTACGCTCAAATTCTTACTTGGAGAATATCCCATACCAAGCGTAAAGTTGGTTGATTTTTCAGGTGTCAATTTTGGAACTCCCAAAGCAAAAGCCGATGGACTTACGTTATTCACAATTCCTTTCGTCAAGATTCCTTTTCCTGGTACAAAACTCGCTTGTGATAATTGCTGATAAATTTGGTGTAATAATGGAGCTCTGAAACCAGTTGAGTAAGAAGCACGAACCGTTAATTTATCAGTCAATTTGTAACGAGTACTCAATTTGAATACGTTTGCATTTCCAAAATCGCTGTATTGCTCAGTACGGAATGTTCCGTTTACCAAGAATTTATCCGTAATGTCATATCCTAAATCCAAGTATCCACCAAAGTTGAAACGTGTATTTGTTCCTGCATTACTTGGCGAAGTTCCTGGGAATGAGTCAGCACCTGAACCTACGAATGAAGAAGTATCTCCCGCAAATACAGTGAACGTCTCAGCACGGAATTCAGAACCAAATCCTACGGTAAATTTATCATTTACTTGCTTGCTTACGTCAATGTTTCCAACGTTATGAGAAAACTCATATCCACCTGGCTTGAAGAAAGTTGGTGAATCTTTACCTAAACTACGGTTTCTTGAATTAGAAACTGTGTAAAGTTGCTTGTTTCCACCAGTTGTAAAGCTCAAATCAGTTTTCCAACCATTCTTTTCGTTCTTCACGCCCAACGTTGCATTGTAATCATTTAAGTCTCCAATGAAGTTTGGTACATAACCAATATAAGGTTGTCCTGGAGGAGTCAATAATCCGTTATCAGTTGTTCTCCAGTATGGAGTACGATAGTTAGCAAAACTGTTTACTTTTTTGTAAACATAAGCTGCATTGAAATACAACTCAGAAGTTTCTCCCAAAGGCACACCCATGTTTACTAAAAATTTAGCTTCCGTTTTTTCTGGGTTTCCGTTGATGTTACCAGCATCTGGTTTCAATGCTAAAAACGATTTAACTTGTGCCAAAGGAGCACCAAATCCCAATTCACCATCAGCCTCAGCCTCAGCACTTACTTTTCCTGGGCGATTTGCCAAACCAGTACGACTAAAATCAATCGTATAATTGATAAATCCTTTACCAAAATTTGCACCATTATTCAAGGCAAACCCAACGTGTCCTCCATCACCTTGTCCAGTAACGCCACCTGTCAAAGTAGCCGAACCATATTCAAACTTGTCTTTCAAAATGATGTTCATAACTCCTGCAATAGCATCAGAACCGTATTGTGCAGAAGCACCATCACGTACAATTTCAACACTTTTGATTGCTTGTTGTGGAATAGCAGAAATATCTGCACCAGATTCTCCACGACCTGGAGATGTCTGAATATACATCAAGGCACTTGTGTTTTTACGCTTACCATTGATCAAAATCAAGGTACGGCTTGGTCCCATGTTACGGATTTCGTAAGGGTCAAGTAATGAAGAAGCATCGTTTACGGGCGTATTAACCGTGTTGAACGAAGGCACACGATATTGAAGTGCTTTATCGAATGAAGTCTGACCAGTGGTCTGTAAATCTTTCGCAGAAATAACATCAATAGGAATTGCACTGTCGGTAATTGTTCTTTTTGAACCACGGCTACCCGTTGAAACCACAACTTCAGTCAATTCAGTAGTTGAAGGAAATAACTGAACGTTGAGCGTGTTTGAAGTACCAACCGCTTGTGTTATAGAAGTGTAACCAATAAAAGAGAATACTAATTTGCTACCATCGGCAGCCGAGATTTTGTATGAACCGTTAGCATCTGTAACAGTTCCAGTGGTTGTACCTTGCACCGATACGTTTACGCTTGGAAGACCAGCACCGCCAGCACCATCCGTAACTTTACCAGTACGTTCTTGGGCAAAAAGACTACCCACAGCCCCGAGCAATATCAGGGTTAATAATAAGATTTTTTTCATGTGATTTTTAGAAAAGTTAATGTTATTGAAAATGAGTAAACATAGCGTAATGAATATTTGTTTGGGGAAAATAGTGGTTTTTGCCAAATATTATTTTGCTATCAGAACAAAAAACAAAATTATGTTCCTATTCTTTTGCAAAGAACCGAGAAAATTAGCAAAAAGCCAAAAAATTGAGTTGATATGATTGAAAAATATAAATGTTAGACACATTTCTTAGGATGTAAATTACTGATGTTACACAAGCCCGAAGGGCTTTAATGTGAATAGCCGTAGGCGGAATGCCGCTCAGTTCACCTACGGGGAAATAAAATTAGGAAACACAACCCTAAAAGGGTTAAATAAACTGTTCTGATTTATTTAACCCTTTTAGGGTTTGTCCTCAGCATATTACCTTTTCCGTAGGTGAACTGAGCGGCATTCCGCCTACGGTTATTCAAATTTAAGTCCTTCGGACTACTTCTTTGCGTAACATCAGATTTTGACTTAGATTTACACTAATTTCAACAAACCCATATATCAAAATGAAACAATATTTCCTCTTACTCATAACCCTAATCTGTTTTCAACTCAACGCCCAAGATGCTATTGAGTACAAAACTCCGCCCGCCGCTATCATGAATTTGGCAACGGCAAAACCCTCCCCAGGCGTTAGTATCAACGATAAAGGTGATTGGATGTTGATTATCGAACGGAGTGCCATGCCAACAGTTGAAGATTTAGCCCAACCTGAATTGCGAATTGCGGGATTACGAATTAATCCAAATAATTTCTCACCAAGTCGTACCTCAAATGCGGTTGGTTTAACGGTAAAAGAAATTAAAACGGGTCAAGATTTTACGATTTCGGGTTTACCTACAAACTTGAAAGCGGGGAATTTTCAATGGAGTCCCAACGATGATAAAATTGCTTTTACGCAAACCAATGCGGATAATATTGATTTGTATGTGATTGATTTGAAGACAAAAAAGGCTACCAAAACCAATCAAACACCTTTGAATATTGTGATTGATGATTTGTCGTGGTTTGATAATAATAGTATTTTGTATCACGCCACGGTAGCTTCTGCGAAGGAGGCACCCAAGAAACCATTAGCTCCCAAAGGTCCGACGGTGCAACAAAATATGGGCAAAGCCGCCGCCAGTGCAACCTATCAAGATTTGATAAAATCGCCCTACGATGAGCAACTTTTTGAGTTTTATACGACTTGCCAATTAATAAAAAATACCAATGGCGTAGAGACAAAAATTGGCACACCACAGATTTATGGTTCAGCCATAATTTCCCCTGATAAAAAATACTTTTTGGTCGAAAGAATTGATAGACCGTTCAGTTATTTAGTACCCGTTTATAGTTTTAATTCTACGATTCTGGTAACAGATTTGGAAGGAAAATTAGTCAAAGAAATCGCCAAAATCCCAAGTGGCGAATTAGCCCCAACGGGTTATGATAACGTTCTGAACGCTCCCAGAGGGCATTCTTGGGTGAATACTTTGCCCAGTACCGTAACATGGATTGAGCCTTTGGACGGCGGATTAATCAAAAATAAAGTTGAGTTTCACGACGTAGCGTACATACAAGCGGCTCCATTCACGGCAACGCCCACGGAGTTGATGAAAACGTCAATGAGGATGGGAAATGTTACGGGGTTATCGGAAAATGAGTTACTTTTTTCTGAATATTCAAGAGTAAAACATCAACAAAAATTGAGCAAGTTTGATTTAGCTAAAAAGGAAATAAAAAACCTCATTGACCGCAGTACGGATGATGCTTACGGCGACCCAGGAACACCAATTAATGCCATCAATAAATTTGGAAAAAATAGTGTAAAAGTCTCTGCCAATCGTACCGTTTTGATGCGTGGAGTGGGTTCTTCTTCCAAAGGAGATTTGCCATTTTTGAATTCATTTAACATTGATACCAAAGAAACAAAAACGCTTTGGAGATGTCAAGAGCCTTATTATGAAGTAGTTACGGGTATCATTGATTTTGATAAATTGAGTTTTGTAACCAGTCGTCAGGGGCAAAATGAAACGCCTAATTTCTATTTGTATAATGGAGGAAATACTGGAAAACAATTAACCAATTTCCCCGACCCACAACCCGAATTAAGAGGAATTACGAAGGAAAAAATTACCTACAAACGTAAAGATGGCGTAGATTTAGCGGCTGATTTGTATTTGCCAAAAGGTTATTCCAAAGAAAAAGACGGCGTTTTACCCGTGATTATGTGGGCGTACCCTCGTGAGTTTAAGAGTAGTAATGATGCCGCCCAAATCAGAGGGAGTAAATATACTTTTGTGAGAGTAAGTTGGGGTTCGCCCATCTTTTGGGCAACGCAAGGATATGCCGTAATGGACAATACAGAATTCCCGATTGTGGGCGAAGGCGACAAGCAACCAAACGATAATTTCCTCGAACAATTGGTTTGGAATGCTGAGGCTGCCATCAAAAAAATTGCCGAAATGGGCGTGGGAGATAGTTCAAAAGTGGCAGTGGGTGGACATAGTTACGGGGCTTTTATGACCGCAAATCTTTTGGCACATTCTAAATTATTCAAGGCAGGAATTGCCCGTAGTGGTGCGTATAACCGTTCTTTGACTCCTTTTGGTTTTCAGAATGAAGAACGTACTTACTGGCAAGCCCCCGAATTATACGCCAAAATGAGTCCGTTTAGTTATGCCGATAAAATCAAAACACCCTTGTTAATGATTCACGGTGAAGCCGACAATAACCCAGGTACTTTCCCAATTCAAAGTGAGCGATTGTATAACGCCATCAAGGGTCACGGAGGTACAGTTCGCTTTGTGCAATTGCCTTACGAAAGTCATGGATATGCGGCAAAGGAGAATATTTTGCATATGCTTTGGGAGCAACATGAGTGGTTGGAGAAATATGTGAAGGGGAAGAAATAAAGGGCTGTTGGCTGGTGGCAATTGGCTTTCAGCTATCGGCTTAAAACATGACTATTTTCTTATTATCCGCTCAATCTATGGTTTTTGGTTCATTTATGATTTATACGGGATATAGAGTAGAACAGGTTTCCAACCTGTTTATCGGACTCCATGAACAGGTTGGAAACCTGTTCTACATTAAATCCCGTATAACTAATAGTAGAACCTGATTTTTTACATGGATTGAGCGGAATTTTAGTATCATAATCCGCTCAATCTCATTTTATGATCCGTTTTCGCCCCTACATACTCATCTCAATATTCATTTTGGCAGGTTTTATTTACCTACAATATGCTCGCAAAAAACCTTTGCTTTGGGGTTACCATGAGTTTTATTTTACGCCCAAAAAGTATCAGGAAAAAATCGCTAAATTAGAAATTTTAAGAGCAAATTTAGATAAGAAAAGACCAAATTTGAATCGGGTTTTTGTGAATTATTTTGCCAACTTGATGCCTTTTTGGTACGGTACTCGGTATTCGTTTAATGGACAAACGCACACGCCTGGCGAGGGTACGATTGCCTGCGGATATTTTGTTACGACGGTTTTGGAAGACTTAGGATTAGACATTAATCGTAATCATTTGGCACAGTTACCTTCAGAAGAAATGATAAAAAATTTGGTCAATAAAAGTTCTATTCAGCGATACAGTGGTTATACACTCATTGATTTTTTAGAAAACGTAAAACGCTCAGGGAAAGGGCTTTACGTAGTCGGATTGGATTTTCATACGGGATTTATTTTGTACGAAAACGACGAAATTCGCTTCATACACGCAAGCGGACGTTTTCCGTTTGCAGTCGTGAATGAGCGAGCAAAAGAATCCATCGCTTTGCGAGAGTCTAAATATCGAATTGTAGGAAAATTATCGGATGATGAGAAAGTTTTGGAGAATTGGGTGAAATAGTTTCTACCTCACCACCACCATTTTTCGACTCGCAACGCCCTCCTCCGTTTCCAAAACATACACATAAATCCCCGAGCTCAAAGTTTGATTTCTAAATTCAACGCTCTGATTACCAACTGTTTGTCTTTCATTTACGAGAATAATTTTATCCTGTCCAAACAAATCTTTTATCGTCAAAAGTACATTTCCTGACTTCGCTAAACGGTAATCTATTCTGGTAAAATCAGAGAAAGGATTGGGTGAATTTTGGGATAATTCGGTTGTAAAACTCTCTTCCTCGATACCCGTAACCAACACCGCCGTTGAAGCATTTGAAGGTTGAGATTCATTTTGTAAACGGTCAAAAGCCGTAATTACATACGTATATTTCGTTGCTTGTGGCGTACTTTGGGTATCAAAAAAAGCAGTGGTGTCTTTGTAAATAATAGTTCGGATAGCTCCCGTTTTACTGATGTCCACCGTTTCATTATTGGCAAAACGATAGATTACATAACCCCTGATTTTATCTAATTCAGACGTTCCCGCATTAGGTTTTATCCATTTTAATTCTAAACCTGAACTGGTTAAATTTACCGATAAATTTTGTGGTATATTGGGTGCAACGGCATCTTTCCAAGCCATCGTGGGCATGAGCGATGGATTCTTATAAAAATTCGTAATCAACGAATCCCGAAAACCTAATGGGTTCTTATTCAGCGTGTTAGTATTATAATAAATACTTCCTTGCACTTTCCCGTTGGCTCGATTCAATCGAATCTGACTGGGCATATGGGTTATGTTTTGCCAAGTTGTGTTATCAGTTGCATTGATTCTGTAAGCTGCCTGACCGATGTATAAATGTCGGTCAAAAGAATTATCCGCCCACCACGGCACTAATTTTGAGTAATCGGCAACGGCTAATCCAATGTTCCAATATAACTGTGGAGCAACGTAGTCTATCCAGCCTTTTTGCAGCCAAGTTCTGGTGTCGCAATAAATATCATTGTAACTTTCCAAACCGCCAGTTGCCGAACCCAAAGGTTGAGCCGTTGATTTATTTTGCCAAATTCCGAAGGGAGAAATACCGAATTTCACCCACGGTTTTACGGCTTTTATACTGTCTGAAATTGCCTTTATCAAGAGATTAACATTATCTCTTCGCCAATCATTTCTATTAATTATTCCCCTATTATTTTTAGTATAAGTCGCTGAATCATTGAGTGTTACGCCCGTTGCGGGATAAGGATAAAAGTAATCGTCAAAATGAACACCATCGACATCATATTTATTAGTTACCTCCAAAACCACCTGCGTAACGTGCTTGCGAACCTCTGGATTTCCAGGGTCAAGCACTCGCAAGTTTCCGTAGGGTAAAAGCCAATCTGGACGTTTAATTGCTACGTGTTTAGTGTCTAAAATTGAAGTATTAACATTGGCAACGGCACGATATGGATTAAACCAAGCATGAAATTCTATGCCCCGTTTGCGACATTCTGAAATCATGAAAAGCATGGGGTCGTAAAAAGGTTCGGGAGTTTTCCCTTGTCTGCCCGTCAAAAATTCTGACCACGGAGCGAGTTCCGAGGGATAAAAAGCATC
>JAYUOX010000417.1:0-23697 GCA_043760595.1 Cytophagales bacterium | reverse complement strand
CGGTACCTACTTCTTGAAGTTCAGCTTCTGACTTTGCTCCTGAGAGTTGTTCTCTCAAAATTGCTGATACTTCATCTGGTCTGACTGATGCCATTATTATAAGTTTTTTTGTGATTTTTGTTCAATGAGAAGTTAGGGATTAGGGGTTAGGAATTGGGGATTAGTATAAAGAAACTAAAACTTACTCGTTTTGCCAATAAACCGTTACTTTTTCGGGTGCAAAATTATGGAAGAAATTTCACAATTCCATGATTTATCGAAATAATAGGGAATATTTATTATACTTTTTGGTGATTTTGGATTTTGAAAGTATTGTTCTTTAATCTTTTCAAAAATGATTGATTTTTGAAAATGGTTTTAGTAAAATGCTTTCCGTAATTTTGCAAAAAACATCAAACAAAAATTCTCTTGAAAAAAATATTACAAAATTATAAATCTGACATTGTAACCACTTACCAGTTAGCCCTTCCCATTATTGCGGGACAATTGGGCATTATGCTCATGGGTTTTGCTGATACTGTCCAAGTTGGGCGAATGGATAAAGGTTCTGTTCCTGCCCTTGCCGCTTCTGCCGATGCCAACGGAATGATTATCAACATTGCTATCATTGGGTATATATGTCTTCAAATTATTGCTCCGATGGTATCAAAGGCAAAGGCTGAGAATAATTTTTCGGATTGCCACCGTTTACTGAAAGCTAATATTTTGGTGGCTTTGATGATGAGCGTTTTTTGTGGAATCGTCATCCTATTTATTAGTTTCAATATGGATGTGTTAAAACAACCCGCTGAGATTAAGACGCTCACCCAAGAATACCTTTGGATTGTGATGATTTCGCTTGTTCCGTCATTTATGTTTACCGCTATCAAGAGTTTTACGGATGGTTTAGGTTTTGCGAATCTTTCCATGAAAATCACGCTTTCGGCTCTGCTTTTGAATGTTATTTTGAATCACTGTTTTATCAATGGTATTTGGTTTTTTCCTGAGTGGGGATTAAATGGTGCGGGTGTTGCTACGCTGATTGCAAGAACTTATATGGCTCTGATGTTGGCGTATTTTACCTTCAAAACCAATATTTTTAAGCAATATTTACAATATCATAATCCAATTGGGAAGGTGAATTATTTGATAAAAAATATTCTTAAAATTGGTCTCCCAAGTGGTTTACAGGGCTTTTCGGAGATTGCGGCGTTTTATGGAGCAGTTGTGATGATGGGTTGGATAAGCATCGAACATAAGGCGGCTCACTTGGTGGCAATCGGGTATGTTTCGCTTACGTACATGGCGGCTACGGGCATTGCGGCGGCGGGGGGTATTCGAGTAGGTGCTGGCGTGGGTGAACGAAGCCGAATCGCTATTTTTAGGGCAGGCACAACTGCCTTGGGATTGGGTTTTGTTTTTATGGCAATTTGTACGGTTGTTATCCTAATTTTCAATGTGGAACTCGCCAGTTATGTAAAAGATGAAAAAGTGATAGCATTGGCGGCGGCATTACTCATCTGGGGAGGTTTTTTCCAATTATTTGATGGCATTCAGGCAGTAAGTTTAGGGATTTTAAGAGGAATGCAAGACGTAAATGTGCCAACGCTCATAACGGTCTTTGCCTATTGGGGCGTTGGCTTACCGATGAGCTATATTCTTGGTTTTCAATATGATATGAAACATATTGGCATTTGGATTGGCTTGACTTTGGCTCTATTTGCTTCGGCAAGTTTATTGAGTTGGCGGTTTTATAATAAGGTGAAACGGGTAGATTTGTAAATGAACATTTTTTTTAAGATATTTGAGAAAATTAAAAAGCCATGATTGCAGTCGAAGAATTACTTTATACCGCTGAAGAATATTTTGCCTTTGAAGACAAATCGGAGGATAGACACGAGTATGTTTACGGAGAAATTATACCCATGCCAGGAGAAACCACAACAGCTAATGACATCGCAGGAAATCTGTATGTATTTTTCAAATTATTTTTGAAGAAAAAACCTTTCAAAGTGTATGAACACGATATTAAATTGATGTTAAAAAACAGCAAGTTGTATCGTTATCCTGACCTTGTAGTAATCCATGAGATGGGTAATTTTCAAAAATATGTTACTGACCCTGTGTTGATTGTGGAAGTCCTATCGCCTGGAACGGAAGAAACTGACAAAGAAGGCAAGCGAGTTGAATATCTTTCTATGTCCACTTTGCAATATTATTTGACGATTCGCCAAGATGAAACCATTGTGGAAATGTACAGTAGAAATGATAAGGGCAAATGGGATTACGAATTTTATATTAATGCACATGAAGTAATAAATTTACCATTTTTTGAGACACAAATCTCTATGGAAATGATTTATGAAGGGATTTTATGAATAGGTGTTAGGGTTTGGGGGGTAGGTGTTAGCAAAATAATTATCTGACAATCAAAAATATTGGCTAAGGACTCATAGCTATTTTTTAAACCCCATATTTCTTCCATATTTCAGGCATTTCAATCTCAAATTGGAATGCCTGTTTTGTTGTTGGATGATTCAGAGAAAGATAATACGATTGTAAAAAAATACTACCATCGGGTGAACTCCTTTTATAGCCATATTTCAAATCTCCCAAAATGGGTGAACCAATGGCGGATAATTGTGAACGAATTTGATGAAAACGACCCGTAAGTAGTTCAATATCAAGTAAATGATAACGTTCAGAAGATTGAATAACTTTATAAATTAGCTTAGATTTTTGGCTATTTTTTACTTCATTTTCAAAGGCTTTGGAGAGGCTTTTGTTCACATCTTTTAGTAACCAATGAGTCAATTTTGCTTCATCCTCAAGTGGTTTATTCGCTACAATTGCCCTGTATTTTTTGGTAATATTTCTTGACTTAATTCCAACGTCGTGGAGGTTTTGACCCTCCACGACGTTAATTGATGAATTGAAATCTTTACTGAGTTGCGAAGCAGATTGTTCTGTTTTGGCAAAAATAACGATACCACTCACCCGTTGGTCAAGGCGATGGATGAGATAAAGATTGGGGCGATTTTCTGAAAGAATTTCCAATAAAGACTCCGAACTTTTTTTGTCGGGTTGCGTAGGAATTCCGCAGGGTTTGTTCACAACAAGAATTTCGGAATCTTCGTGGAGGATGGGGATATTCAATACGTTTATTTTCTGAATCAGGATTTAAGGATTAGAAGATTAACAAGATTTTCATAGGAGAATTTTCACTTTACTGAATTAAGATTTACTGGATTTTAGAACCCAAAGATTTCACTTATAAAATCTTGTAAATCCTAAAATCCAGTAAATAATGATTCAGACTGAGTCGCATAGACGGGGTCGCCCAGACAGAAAAAATCTACATCACCACATTCACAATACGTTTTGGCACGACAATCACCTTCTTAATTTCTTTCCCTTCCAACCATTTCATCACCACTTCATTTTCACGCACAACTGCCTCAATATCAGCGGGTAAAGCATCAGTCGGAAACGATAGATTGGCTCTTACTTTCCCATTAATCGAAATTGGATATTCAAAATTGGCTTCTACTAAATAATTAGGATTGAGTTTAGGGAAGTTTGTATAAGAAATTGTTCCCGCTTCATTACCCAAAATCGTCCATAATTCCTCCGCAATGTGTGGTGTATATGGAGACATCAAAATTACTAATTCCTGCAAAATAGCCTTTTTAGAGCATTTTAACGTACCTAAATCATTTACACAGATCATCAAAGTTGAAACTACGGTATTGAAAGAATAACGTTCCAAATCCTCCTCCACTTTTTTGATACAAGTATGCAAAACCTTCAATTCGGCTGGCGTTGGGGCTTCGTCCTTTACTTTCAAGTTATCAGCATCATCATAAAACAACCGCCAAACTTTCTTGATAAAACGAAAAGAACCGTCAATCCCGTTGGTATTCCAGGGTTTAGCTTGTTCCAAAGGTCCCAAGAACATTTCGTATAATCGCAAAGTATCAGCACCCACTTTATCCACTAAAATATCTGGATTTACAACGTTGTACTTAGATTTTGACATCTTTTCAACCTCAACTCCGCAAACATATTTGCCTTCTTCTAAAATAAATTCAGCATCAGCAAAATCTTCTCTCCAAGCCTTAAATGCCTCAATATCAAGCACATCGTTATTCACAATGTTTACGTCCACGTGAATATCCGTAACATCATGTTGAGATTTTAGACCCGAAGAAACAAAAATTGGATTCTTACCCTCTCCAACGGACGATTTTACTCGATATACGAAGTTAGACCGCCCCTGAATCATACCTTGATTAATCAATTTCTTGGCAAATTCTTCTTCTGGCACTAATCCTAAATCTTTCAAAAATTTATTCCAAAAACGGCTGTACAATAAATGTCCAGTAGCGTGTTCTGAGCCTCCGATGTATAAATCAACGGCTTTCCAGTAATTGATGGATTCCTGCGAAGCAAATTCTGTTTCGTTCTGAGCATCCATATAACGATACCAATACCAAGACGAACCCGCCCAACCTGGCATTGTTGAAAGTTCGTACTCATATTGATTCTGATATTTCCAATCCTCCGCACGTCCCAAAGGTGGTTCGCCTGTCTCTGTTGGCAGATATTTGTCAATAACTGGCAAAGTCAAAGGCAATTCAGATTCTTCAATGAGATAAGGCAGCGGTTCGCCGCCCGGTCCATCTTTAAAATAAACGGGTACAGGCTCGCCCCAGTACCGCTGACGACTGAAAACGGCATTTCGCAAACGGTATTGAATTTTACCTTTTCCAATGCCTTTTTCTTCTAAAAATTGCGTTAAAACTTTGGTTGCTTCTTTATACTCCAAGCCATTAATCATGCCCGAATTGATATATTTTCCTTCTTTGGTATTATCCGCTTGAACGTCCATATCCTTTTGAGCATCCAAAATGGGTATGATTGGCAAGTTGAAATGTGTCGCAAAATTCCAGTCTCGTTGGTCGCCTGAAGGTACGCCCATGACGGCACCCGTTCCATAACCCGCCAAGACGTAATCCGCCAAATAAATAGGTATTTTTTCGTTGTTGAATGGATTAATTACATAACTGCCCGTGAATACGCCCGACACTTTTTTAACCTCCGACATACGGTCTAATTCGCTCCGAGAAGCTACCCATTTCACATATTCCTCAACGGCTTTTTTTTGTTCGGGAGTAGTCAAAAATGGCACTGATTCCAATTCTGGGGCTATTACTATGAACGAAACCCCGTAGATGGTATCGACACGAGTGGTGAAAACCTCTATTGATTTCGGATTTTCGATTTTCGATTGCGGATTTACTTTTGAGAACTCCTCACTCCGCAATCCCCAATCCAAAATCGAAAATCGAACACTTGCTCCAGTGCTTCTGCCAATCCAATTTCTTTGTTGATCTTTTAATGATTCTGACCAATCAACTTCGTTCAATCCATCAATCAGACGGTCAGCGTAGGCAGTGATTCGCATTGCCCATTGCTTCATTTTCTTTTGTTCAACTGGAAATCCACCACGTTCTGAAACGCCATCTTTTACTTCATCATTTGCCAACACAGTTCCTAAACCTGGACACCAATTCACGACAGATTCGTCAGGATATGTCAAACGATATTTCAACAACATAGATTGTTGCTCGTGTTCAGTCATTCCGTTCCATTCCTCAGCCGTAAAATTTGATGTATCTTCATCACAAACGGCATTGACAGATTTATTTCCAGATTCTGCAAAACGAATAACTAAATCACTGGTTTTTAAGGCTTTATTTGCATCTTTATCGTAATAATGATTGAATAATTGCATAAAAATCCACTGAGTCCATTTGTAATATTTGGGGTCAGAAGTACGTACTTCTCTGTCCCAATCATAGCTAAAACCGATTTGTTTTAGCTGACGGATATAAGTCGAAATGTTTTCTTCGGTAGTGATGGCAGGATGTTGCCCCGTTTGAATGGCGTATTGTTCGGCGGGTAAACCGAACGAGTCAAAGCCCATTGGGTGAAGCACATTAAAGCCCTTCAAACGCTTGTAACGAGCAATAATATCCGAGGCAATATATCCAAGCGGATGCCCCACGTGTAGCCCCGCACCCGATGGATACGGAAACATATCTAGTACGTAATACTTTGGTTTTGAGGGATTTATCTCTGTTTTGAAGGTTTTGTTGTCCTCCCAAAACTGTCTCCATTTTTGTTCTACTTCTCTGTAATTATAGTCCATGATGTTCAATTAACAATTATCAATTACCAATTAACAATTTTAACAGAATGGTCAGGGCAATTAACTGGTAATTGATAACTGTTTACTGATAATTGTTTACTGATATTGCAAAATTAGAACATAATTTATTAAAACGTATCTCTTTGCTCATAACTTATTCATTACAAAACCCACTCAATCCCCTTCCGCAAAAGTCCCAATGTTTTCTCTTCCTCTGAATCTTTTTCAGCCTGAAAATCATAAACCCAATTCGCCACGGGGGGCATCGACATCAAGATTGACTCCGTTCTGCCGTTGGTTTCCAATCCAAATTTTGTTCCTCGGTCATGGACTAAATTAAACTCTACGTATCGCCCACGGCGGAGCATTTGGAAGGTTTTTTCTTTTTCTGTAAAAGATAAATCCTTGTTTTTTTTCATAAAATGGATATAAATCGGAGCGAAGGATTCCCCAATTTCTTTTACAAAATCAAATAATTGTTCTTTATTTCGGGTTTCGTCTGGTTTCTGATAATCAAAAAATATTCCGCCAATTCCACGAGTTTCGTTACGGTGAGTATTAAAAAAATAATCATCCGCCCATGTCCTAAATTTTGAATAATATGCCTCAGAGTGCTTATCACAAGCATTTTTTAAATATTGATGAAACCAGATGGCATCTTCTTCTACGACATAATGAGGGGTCAAATCTATGCCTCCACCAAACCAAAAACTCCCATTTGACATCTCAAAATACCTGATGTTCATGTGGATAATAGGTACTCGTGGGCTTTGTGGATGCAGTACAATTGACACGCCCGTGGCGAAGAAATCGACCTTTTCGGTAAGTCCCATCGAAGCCAGCATTTTTTCGTGTAAATCTCCCCAAACAGCCGAAAACATTACGCCCCCTTTTTCAATCACTTTCCCGTTTTGGATAACTCGACTTCTACCGCCTCCACCACCTTCACGTTGCCAATTATCTTCGTGAAATTTGGCGAGTCCATCGGCTTTTTCTAAGGCTTTACAGATAGAATCTTGTAGCTCTTGAAAATATGCGGAAATTTGTTCTTTGGTCATAATGGGTATTATTTTATCGTCGTATCAGGTTTTGCTTCCGCAGGTTTCGCAGGTTGTACAGGAGCTAAAGAATCAACAATTCCCCCCACGAATGTACTGTCATAATAGAGTGTATCTGCCCTCGGAATATACGCTGCGGTACAATTAAATGTCTTCGTGATTCGCTTAGGGTCGAGTTTATCAAAAGGCACAGGATGATAGGCTACCAGACTTGGATCTAAGACAATCTTGGTCATATACTT
Source organism: Cytophagales bacterium (assembly GCA_043760595.1). Taxonomy (GTDB): domain Bacteria; phylum Bacteroidota; class Bacteroidia; order Cytophagales; family Spirosomataceae; genus Arcicella. The sequence continues at coordinate 16,204 of JAYUOX010000417.1, read as the reverse complement.
TCCAAAAAGGGGTAATGCAGTCTTTGAGCCTTCGCCATACGCCCCACTTCGAAAGTGAATGGAACGGTCATCGCCACCTACCCATGTACCTGTAACCAAATTGCTGGTCAAGCCCATGTACCAACCATCTGAATGATTGGAGGTTGTACCCGTTTTTCCCGCAAATTTTGATTCGTATTTACTTTTCCCTTTAAATAAATCCCCAAATGACCACAGATTTTGGGACGTTCCGCCTTGTTCTTGAATACCACCTTCCAACATATAACGCATCAGTTGGGCGGATTCTTTTTTGATTGCCTGACGACGTTCTGGTTCAAAAGTATGAATGGTATTTCCGTTACGGTCTTGGATTTCTACAACCAACATAGGTTCAGTATAAATTCCTTCGTTCAGGAAACATCCATACGCCCCTACCATCTCGAAAAGGGTAACATCATTTGACCCTAAACCAATGGAAGCAACCGCCGAAATGGGGCTTTTGATACCCATTTGACGAGCATACCATGCCACCGAATCAGGTCCGACTTCATCCGTCAATTTGGCGGCACAAGAGTTAATGGAACGTGCCATTGCTCTACGCAAAGTCATGGTTGAATAGCTAAATCGTCCATCGGCATTTTGGGGTCTCCAGACTTTTTCTTCGCCATTTTCTTCGTATTTTTTCTCAAAAGGAGCGTCCTTAATTTGACTACAAGGCGACATATTTTTGGGTCCATCAATGGCAGCCGTGTAAACAAATGGCTTGAAAGTAGAGCCAGGCTGACGACGACCTTGACTCACGTGGTCATACTTAAAGTACTGAAAATCAAGCCCTCCAACCCACGCTTTGATGTGTCCCGTGAAAGGATCCATCGACATCATACCCGATTGCAGGAATCTTTTATAGTACACAATCGAATCATAAGCACTCATCGTCATTTGCTCTTCGCCCGCTCCATTTCGTGAAAAAACCCACATTTTTCTTTTTACATTTTTCATGTAATGATTAATGGAATCAGGGTTGTTTTTGTATCTTTTTACCAAAGACTTGTAGTAAGAAGTTCGCTTGGCAACGGTATCAACAAACCCTGGAATTTCCACGCCTTTTTCGTCCGTCCAAGGGTTTTTACCTGACCAATGATTGTCAAAAGTTTTTTGTAAAGATTTCATACCATCTTGTACAGATGTCTCAGCGTGAGACTGCATTCGTGAGTCAATTGTAGCGATAATTCGGAGTCCGTCACGGTACAAATCTAACTCTACATCACTCGTATCTGCCCATTTTTCTAAGGCTTTTGCTACCGCCGATTTAAAATAATTACTTGTACCATCGTAAGGGGTTTCTTCGTTGATTTTCAGGGCAATAGGTAACTTTATCAACGAGTCATACGCTACTTTTGAAAGGTAGTCATACTTCACCATTCTTGACAAAACGGTATTTCTACGAGTCAAAGATTTGTCATAGTTTCTGCGTGGATTATAAGTATTAGTAGCTTTTTGCATCCCTACCAACACGGCTGATTCTTGGACATTCAAACTGTCGGGCGAAGTATTGAAATAAGTCTTTGAGGCTACTTTTATTCCATAAGAATTACTCCCAAAATCAACCGTGTTCAAGTACCACAAAATGATTTCTTCTTTGGTATAATATCGTTCTAATTTAATGGCAGTAATCCACTCTTTAGTCTTGATTACCAGCGTTTTAAGTCCTGGAATATACCATGATAATCCTTTTTTTGTAAAACTTTCATTTACCTCTTTTTTACGAATTTTAAATAAATTTTTGGCTAATTGTTGGGTAATGGTACTCCCACCACCACGCTCGCTTGCTCCCGTAATGATACCCGCCGCTACACCAAACAAAGCCCTAAAATCAATCCCAGAATGTTGATAAAAACGGGCATCCTCAGTAGCAACTAAGGCTTTGGTCAAATACGGAGAAAGCTCTTGATAAGTTTTGACGGGGGTACGATTCTCCAAGAAATATTTACCCATCAAAACACCGTCAGAAGAATATATTTCGGAAGATTGAGATAATTTAGGATTTTGAAGTTCACTCACCGAAGGCATTTCGCCCGTGAGCCAAAGGAAATTGGTGTGAATACAGAACAAATAAAATGCCCCCACCGAGACAGTCCACCCAAAGATTTTCCAGAGTTGCTTGATTCTTTTGAAATAAAAAGATTCTCTATCAACTCGTTCTTCAACGGCATCAACCACTTTTTTTCTGGCATCCCAATAAGTAGCTTTTACTACATCTAATTTTTTGTAAAAAGTTGCCACTTTTTCCTCACCCAGGAGTTTTACCAATAAAGTATCTGATTGTACCCAAAGCCAATGAAATATATTGGCAGGGGCATTTTTAAGGGTAACCCAAAGATTCTGAATGAGTTGTTTGATATTGTCCATCTTACGCTTTTTAGTCTTTCTAAAATAATAGACAATTTACGATAAAAGTTTTGAAGGGGCAAAGGAACGGAGGAGTAAAGAAGTAGAGGAGCAGAGTGCCAAAGGAACAGAGTGCCAAAGGAACAGAGTGCCAAAGGATTTATTCCAACTTTATAGACACTATCTACCCCCTTTTCACTTCGTTCCTCTGCCACTCTGTTCCTTCGTTCCTTTGCCACTACTTTTTTACAAAGCTCAAAGAAACCGAATTCATGCAATAACGTTTGCCCGTTGGTTTTGGACCATCGTCAAAAACGTGTCCTAAATGAGCTCCACAACGATTACACATTACTTCATCACGGGTCATGCCGTGGGTATTGTCAGTAGCTACCAGTACATTTTGCTTGTTGATAGGATTCCAAAATGAGGGCCAACCCGTGCCAGATTCAAACTTAGTTTCAGACGTAAAAAGGTCTAATTTACAGCATACACACTGATATTTTCCTTTCTCGTGGTTATCCCAATGTTCACCCGTAAAAGCTCGTTCTGTGCCTTTCATTCGGGTAACGGTGTATTGTTCGGGCGTGAGTTCTTTTCTCCACTCTATTTCGGTTTTGGTGATTTCAAACTTGCGTGGTTTGTCTTGTTGGGTGTATCCGCTACAAGCCATGATTAAAATACCTACTGTTAATAATACGCTTAATGTTTTCATGTTGAATTTATTTTTGTTGATTGATAATGATGTTTTATGCTTTTTTAAAATTTATATGGACTTGTCATCCCGACGAAGGAGGGAACTAATATATTATCCCTTCAATCTATTTTTTTTGATAGAAACTGACAGTTCCCTCCGTTGTCGGGATGACAGTCCTGAGTAAATTGGCAAGATTTTTTTTAACATACCCCAAAAACCAAACTCCCAATCAATATACGAAAAAGTAACCTAAAAAGTTTTTACAAATTTATCTATCTGATAATCAAGGCTTGGCAAGTTAAATGACAGATGAAAGTAAAATATTTTTCATTCAGATTTGTACAACAAAAAAGAAAACACTAATTTTGCATCATCATCCACACAGAGAGCTGGCAGAGTGGTCGATTGCGGCAGTCTTGAAAACTGTTGACTGTTACAGGTCCGGGGGTTCGAATCCCTCGCTCTCTACACGCAAAAAAGGAGAATTGCTAAAAAGTAATTCTCCTTTTTTTATACCCATTACATTTTATTTTGTTGAAGAAAGTATTTTTCCTACTAAACCCCTAAACGAGGCTAATTCATTGAAACTGAGTGCATCAAAGAGGTTATTCTCTACTTCATCTATCGCCAAATTACACGCATCTAATACTGCCAGCCCCTTCTCTGTAAGGTTTATTCTTAGAATCCTTCTATTCTCACCATCAACATTTTTCAGTATCATTTCTTTACGTTGAAGCGTACTCACCGTTTCATTCATCGACTGTGGGGTCATCTTGAAACGTCTTGAAAGTTGTGCAGATGAAAAATCTTCTTGGTTATCATTCACAAAATTGAGTACGATATATTGAGATAATGTAACTCCAAACCCAGATAATGCTTTATTCATCCGAATACTTACTTCGGTTTCAATTCTTTTGATTAAATAAACGGTTCTTGCTGCCATAAATTAGTTTTTTTTCAAAATTAATAAATCTTTATTTGGGAAGTGTATTGGGTCTCCTTATATTGTATTTTATTCTACTGTTCAGAAAACTTTATTTTGTCTGGGCGACCCCGTCTGAATCAGGATTTACAAGATTTAAGGAATAACAGGATAAAAATCATGAAAATCATTAAATCCTATAATCCTGATTCAGACGGGGTCGCCCAGACAAATTATTGTTTTTCAAACACTACGTATGGTGTTTAAGAAGTTCTCTGGATAATTTTACCTCGAAATCTTCGGAAACTTCCCGAAAGTAAAAAGAACTTTAGGGAAGTTGAGATGACTTCTTAAACACTGATACGTAGTGAATTGGCGGCAAGTATCTTTTTTCATAAACATCATGAACATACAAAATAAAACACTCATCGTAACTGGCGGTGCTTCGGGTTTGGGTTTGGCAACGGCTCAAATGATTATTGATAATGGCGGAAATGCTGTTTTGCTTGATATTAACGCCGTTGCGGGCGAAGAAGCTGAGTCCAAATTAGGCATAAAATCTCGATTCGTTCAAACCGATGTAAGTAACGAAGAAAGTGTAAAAAATGCCATTTCCACAGCACAAAACACTTTTGGAGGACTCCACGGAGCGGTAAATTGTGCAGGAATTGGACCAGCCGAACGAGTTGTAGGTAGAAACGGAGCCCATTCATTGGCAAGTTTTACCAAAACTATTACCATCAATTTAATTGGGACATTCAATGTCATTCGTTTGGTTACGGAAATTTTACAAAATAACGAACCTTCGGAAGATGGCGAGAGGGGCATTCTGATTTCGACGGCATCGGTGGCGGCTTTTGATGGGCAAATTGGGCAAGCTGCCTACTCAGCCTCAAAAGGTGGCATCGTGGGTATGACATTACCCATTGCCCGTGAGTTAGCAAAAATGGGCATTCGAGTGATGACCATTGCCCCAGGTTTGTTTGAAACGCCATTGTTGGCAGGTTTACCAGAGGATGCAAAAATTTCATTGGGGCAACAAGTACCTTTTCCATCAAGATTAGGACAGCCCCATGAATATGCCAATTTAGTAAAGCATATTATTGAAAATCAGATGCTTAATGGTGAAGTTATCCGTTTGGACGGAGCAATTAGAATGGCAGCAAAATAAAAGGAAACGATAGATATTCAAAAAATAAAGGCAATCAACGTGCAGGAATATGAATTAGGAATGAGAAATTAATAATCCCATTTTTTTGATTATATTTGTATTCATTTTTATCAATAAAAGAACTCCAATTACTGGGGTTCTTTTATCTTTTTAGCTCTCTCTTAACTAATGAATCCAATACAAAAATCTGTAAATCAAGTATTTAACGACAACTTCGATGCAAAGCCAATCATTATTCGCTCACCTGGACGAGTAAATTTAATCGGTGAACATACTGACTATAATGGGGGATTTGTACTTCCTGCCGCTACTGATAAATCGGCTTATTTGGCGATTCTTCCTTCCAATAAATCTACTGGTAAATGGATTTCAATAGATTTAAACCGTACCGTTGAAATTGATTTTGAAAACATTATTTCCTTAACCGATAAAAAAGACTCCTGGGCAAATTATATCTTGGGGGTTATTGAACAATTCAAAAATCGAAAATTACCAGTGAAACCCTTTGATTGTGTCATGGCGGGAGATGTTCCCATCGGTTCGGGAATGTCGTCTTCGGCGGCTTTGGAGAGTGCCGTAGGGTTTGCGATAAACGAAATGAATCATTTGGGTTTGGATAAAAAATCACTCGCTCAATTAGTCCAACAAGCTGAAAATGAGTTCATTGGTGTAAAATGCGGCATTATGGATATGTTCGCCAGTATTCACGGAAAAGAAAATCACGTCCTCCGCTTAGACTGTGAAAACCTTGAATATCAATACTTCCCCCTAAATCTTGGTGATTATAAAATTGTACTCTTTGATACAGGTGTAAAACATAATCTGGTAGAATCAGAATACAACCTCCGAAGACAACAATGTGAAGAAGGTTTAGCATTTTTTAGAAAATATTTTGACAAAACAGTCAAAAATCTCAGTCAAGTCCCCTTAGCTTGGTTGCAGGCAAGTAAAAGTCAGTTGAACTCAATTGTATATAATCGTTGTCAATATGTTATCGAAGAAAATCAAAGAATCCTGTCGGCTTGCGAAGATTTGCAGACAGGAAATCTCAAAGATTTTGGTATAAAAATGACCGCAACCCACGAAGGACTACGAAATCTGTACGAGGTAAGTTGTCCAGAATTGGATTTTCTGGTAGATTCTTGTTGGCACGAACCATCCGTTTTAGGTTCAAGAGTGATGGGCGGGGGCTTTGGCGGTTGTACCATTAATCTCATAAAAGCCGATGCAATTGATGCATTATTTGACAGATTATCAGTTAGTTACAAACAAAAAATGGGCATTTCATTAAAAATGTATAGCGTCGTAACGGCTAATGGAACGGAGATTTTAGAGAATAGTTAATAGAGAATAATTAATAGATTTTGAGTTAACTTTTTACAAAGACACCCCTTTATTTTTAAAATTTCAGCTAAAAACTATTCTCTATTAATTATAAACTTTTCACTAAAAAACATGACTTTCGACTTCAACGAACATTCACACATCAGACAAAATCCATTAACGGGCGACTGGATAATGGTTTCTCCGCATCGTACCAAACGCCCCTGGCAAGGAAAAACCGAGGATATTGTCAAAGATTCTCGCCCACAATACGACCCAACCTGTTACCTTTGTGCGGGTAATGCCCGTATGAATGGTGAGCTAAATTCCAACTATTCAGCTACTTACGTTTTTCAAAATGACTTTGCTGCATTGCAGTCGGATGTACCAAAGGGTGAGATTAAAAAGGGTGTATTATTAAAAGCTGAATCTGTAAAAGGAGAATGCCGAGTCATTTGTTTTTCGCCGAGGCACGATTTGACTTTGGCTGAAATGGAAACTCCTGACATTCGTAAAGTTGTTGATACTTGGGTCTCAGAATTTGAGGACTTTCGTAGTCAAAAAGATATAAAATACGTCCAGATTTTTGAAAACAAAGGCGAAATAATGGGCTGTTCAAACCCTCATCCGCACGGACAAATTTGGGCTTCGAGTAATATTCCCGTAGAAATTTTGAAAGAAACTCAGAAGCAAAAAGAGTATTTTATTGAACATAAAAACACACTCTTGGAAGACTATTGGCAATTGGAAGTATCTGAAAATCAACGAATTGCGGTCGAAAATGATAATTTTCTGGTCGTTGTACCTTTTTGGGCAACTTGGCCCTTCGAGACGATGTTAATTCCGAAACGCCCAATGGCATATATTTCTGAAATGAATGAAAATGAGAAAGATGATTTGGCGGATATTATGAGAAAATTAACCACCCGTTACGACAATCTTTTCAGTACTTCGTTTCCTTATTCGGCAGGGATTCATCAAGCACCGATTAATACTGAAAACATAGAAGGTTGGCATTGGCATATTCATTTTTATCCACCACTTTTACGTTCGGCAACGGTCAAAAAATTTATGGTGGGTTATGAATTATTGGCAAATCCGCAACGTGATATTACCCCTGAACGAGCAGCGGAACAGTTGAGGAGTTTGAGTGAGATTCATTACAAAATTCAATTTGCCTAATAAATTTTACGGAAGTATGTACTTATTAATGCACATACTTTTTTAGTATGAGAATAACCCTACCAAGCGTTTTAAACGCTTGGTAGGGTTATTATCATACTAATTTTTGACTTTGCATTAATAAGTACATAGTTCCGAAATTTTATTTCATATTTGAAAAATCTATGATAAATTTAAGAAAAAGAAATATTATCTTCCACGAATAATTCTGGTTCAACTATAATTTGTACGGGATTAACAGTAGAACAGATTTCCAGCCTGTTCATGGAGTCCGATAAACAGGTTGGAGACCTGTTCTACATTAAATCCCGTACAAATCGTAGTAAAACAATAATTATTAAATTAATCCAGCATTTCTAATGAAATTAACCACACGTATTCAGCTAATGCTTATGATGTTCCTCATGTTTTTTACGTGGGGAGCTTGGTACGGTCAAATGGGCAAATACCTTGCCCTCGGACTTCATGCCGAAGGAGACGTTATAGGTAGTGCATATGCTACCTTTTCGATTGCCTCCATCATTGCCCCTTTCTTTGTAGGAATGATAGCAGACCGTTTTTTTTCAGCCCAAAAAGTAATGGGTGTTCTAAACTTAATCGGAGCAGGAATCTTGTATTTACTAATCCAAAATCATACAAAAGAAAATTTCTTCTGGTATATTTTAGCTTATACCTTGACATTTGCCCCAAATTTAGCTTTGTCAAGTTCTATCGCCATGAACCAAATGAAAGACCCTGGCAAGGAATTTCCTTCAATCAGAGTTGTTGGTACTATTGCATGGATTGTCGTAACAAACATTATTGGAATTTATAAAATTGGGAGTGAAATTACCATTTTTTATATTGCGATGTTCACCTCAGTTGTCTGGGGCATTTATTCTTTTAGCTTACCCAATACACCTCCACAGGCAACTGGGCAGGCAACTGCGTCCCAAATCTTAGGAACGGATGCCTTTATATTGTTCAAAGACCGCTCGTTTTCAATTTTCTTTATCTCTTCGGTTTTAGTTTGCATTCCTTTGGCATTTTATTATGCCCATGCCAATTTGTCTTTGACAGAATCGCACATGACTTTTGTAGAAAACAAAATGTCCCTTGGGCAAGTTTCTGAGGTACTTTTCATGCTCTTGATTCCTTTTACTTTACAAAAATTTGGTATCAAAAAAATGTTAATTGTGGGTTTAATCGCTTGGATTGTACGTTTTGTGTGTTTTGGGAACGGTGACGGTATTTCGTCTGAATGGATTTTGTACCTTGCTATTATTCTTCACGGGGTTTGTTATGATTTTTTCTTTGTAACGGGTCAAATTTATACTGATAATAAAGCAGGCGAAAAAATCAAAAACTCTGCCCAAGGACTCATCACCTTAGCAACCTACGGAATCGGGATGGGGATTGGTTCAAAACTCTCAGGAATTGTTTTAGAAAAATATACGATTACTGATGTAGCAGGAGTGGTTTCTCACAACTGGAATGGCGTTTGGATGATTCCAGCAGGGATTGCAGCGGTGGTTTTAGTGTTGTTTATTATATTTTTTAAGGAAAGCCCCCTAACCCCCGAAGGGGGAATTAAGAGGGCTAAATAATTAGCTTCCTTTATCAATCCCTAAGGAAAGTGTGAATAATTCCTCAACTAAAAAACTCCCCCTTCGGGGGTTGGGGGGCTTGTACTTCTATCAATTATGGCAAAAGTTTGTATTCTCGGAGGAGGTTTTATTGGGCGTTTTTACGCCGATTCATTACACGGACAACGTGGACGAGACCGTGTGCAGGTTGTTTATGCACGCAAAGAAGAAACGGCAAAACGTTTCGCAACGGATTATTCTATCCCACATTTTGTTACTTCAATGGAAGCAGCCATTGCTCATCCTGAGACGGAAGTCGTGGTGATTGCCCTTCCCAACCACATCCACGAAGAAGCAGTTATGCTTTGTGTAAAGCACAAAAAGGCAGTTTTATGTACGAAACCATTAGGCAGAAACGCCGAAGAGGCACTTCGTATGACCAAGGCTTGCGAAGAGGCTGATGTATTTGGGGGATATTTAGAAGACCTTTGTTATACCCCAAAATTCTTAAAATCGGTTCAAAGCGTGAAAGACGGAGCGATTGGTCGTGTACTTTGGGCAAAATCTCGTGAAACTCACCCAGGACCTCACTCCGACTGGTTTTGGAATATCGAAATGGCAGGCGGTGGAGCAATCCTTGACTTGGGTTGTCATTGTATCGAAATTGCTCGAAATTTTATCGGCAAAGACGTTAAACCTGTCGAGGTTATGTGTTGGGCAGACACCCAAGTAAAACCCATTGATGCCGAAGACCACGCCATCGGATTGGTCAAATACGAAAACGGAGCAATCGGTCAATTTGAAGTTTCGTGGACATTCCGTGGCGGCATGGATTTGCGGGATGAAGTCATGGGAACAGAGGGAACAATCTGGACAAATTCATTTCTGAGAACAGGTTTTGAGATGTTTACAACGGGGAAAGGCGAAGGTGGTTATGTAGCCGAAAAAGCTGAATCCGCTACGGGTTGGCTGTTTCCTGTGGGTGATGAAGCCCATGAGTTAGGTTATACTCATATGTTTACGGATATGTTCAACGCCATCGAAGAAGGACGTTTGCCCAATGAATCTTTTTATGATGGGTACGTAGTTAATGCCATTATTGATGCCGCTTATAAATCAGCTAAAACAAAACTATGGGAACCCGTCAATCTGCCAGTTTGGCGTGGACAAGTCGGACTTTCAAAACCATCAGTTTATCAAGAATACGATGCTGAACATTGGTTTATCAAAGACGAAATACTTTCTAATGGAGATACCAAAGTGATTTTGAAGAAAAAAGAATCAGGTGAAATCATTGAGATTGAAAAACTGAATATCAAGTAAATTTTTTATTAGGTTATAATCTAATAATCAGCTTTTTCAATTAAGAGCCATGCAATGACTAAATTGCATGGCTCTTATTTTTGTCGGCAATATTAAAATGTCCTGTGTGGGCAAAACTTAATAAAGCCGCCACTGTATTAAAATAATCACCACACACAGGACTCATTTGAAAACAAAATTTTAAGTTATTCAGTATCAGCGACATCGTCTTTGTCATTATCCAACACAATTCCTTCCGACTCACTTGCAATTTTTTCAATTAATTCAGTCAAGCGTAAATCGGATGAACGCAATTTGAAGACATTATCCATCAGCCTTGCTCCTCGAAGGCTGTCATATTCTGAGGCAAGTAGAATTATTTGTTGTCTCCAGTTGTTAGGGAGATTTTTTTTACACGCTTTTATCCTGTTTTTTAGGAGTTCAGACGTTTTTTTCAAATCTTTTGGCGGCATATCCACAAAATTAATTATATTTGTGCCTAACATAAAGTGTTAAACACTTTTTTTCAGACTTAAATCGAAAAATACTACTTAAAGATGAAAAATTATGGTTTTGATTTTAATACACAAAACTATATTTTTATGAGTATAACTCAAAACAAAATCGTATAATTAATTTTTTTGGTAATAAAATTATAAAACACATTTCAAAATACTATGAATCGAATTGAAGACAAAATCAGAGTTTTAGTTGCTGAGAAAGGAATTACTTTATTACAGCTGGCTTCTCAATCAAAAATAACGGAAGCAACTTTGCACGCCATTTTGAATAGAAATGATGCCAAATACTCGCAACTCCATAGAATGGCAGCGACTTTGGATGTGAACGTTGCGTACCTCACAGGTGAAACAAGTATTAAAAATATGTCGGTAGTCGAAGAACCACGGACGGGTTACGTAGCCATCAAGGCTGATGATGTGATTGATATGCAAAAACAAATTATTGATTTGCAAGGAAAATTGTTGGAGAAGAAATAAAAAGATTTTCCAGAAGTAAAAGCTCAAAATTGATTTCAATTTTGAGCTTTTTTTATCGATTAAATCTATCTTTTAGTTTTAATAAGGGTGTTTCAATAAACCTAAATGACAAATCACATACTAAAATAGTCAATAAAATTACAGAAGGATAGAGCAACAAATTAAAATAAAGATTTGGAATACTTTTACCAAAAAAATAATGAATACTGTTCACACAAAGCACAATCACGGCGGGGTGATAGATGTACAATCCGTAAGAAATTTTACCCAGATAATGAATCAGTTTTTGTTCTAAATAAATAATAGAATTTGGATTTTGAGAGACATTCAGAATAAAAAAACAGAAGAATATTCCGTAAAATTCCATGTTTAACCCAGGGAAATGAAAACCTGTCCCTAACATCAATGTCAAGATAGCATACACCAATATTTGAACATCTTTTCTGAATAAAACACGTAGAATTTTCTCTTTTTTTGTAAAAATTAAGTACGCTCCCATTCCCCCAATGACCATCGTCAAAATACGAAATTGACTAAAAAATAATACTAATCCTTCTTGAATTTTTTGCTTTGTGTTTTCGGATAAATCGCTGATTTTGAAGACATAAAGCCATGCTATTCCTAAAATTAACAAGAAAATAAAAAGCAGTTTAAAGAAAGTTTTTACGGGGTTTTTACTTTTAATAATCCAGGGCCAAATGGCATAAAATTGTTCCTCCACTCCCACTGACCATGTTTGAGCACACAGGTACGGCGAGCGAAAGAAAACAAAGCCCAGATTGGGTAAAAACAACAAAAAGAAGGGTAGTCTTTTGAAGAAATCAGCATCAAAATAGTATTGATTTCTCAAAGGTTCATCAAAAATAGGAATAGCAGGGAAAACAAAAAAACCCAGAATGACAATAATAAAGTAGAGGGGCCAGATACGGAGGATTCTACGGACATAGAAGTCTTTGGTAGAAATGTCGCCTCTCCTATTTTTTTCACTTAGTAATAAATACGTAATCAAAAATCCACTCAACACAAAGAATAAGCCAACGCCTAATTTTCCTAAATTTTTGATAAAATAATGCCCATAAATATTGTCTATTCCCATCAGAAACTTGATTTGCTCGGTATGATGAATCAACACAGAAAAGGCAGCGATAAAACGAACTCCGTTGAGGTTAGGAAAATAAACGGGCTGATGTGGGTTTTGCATTCGGGTTTTGAAATGGACAATGATGTTTTACAAAATTACGCATCGTAACTTTGTTATCAAATTAAACTTGTATTCAATGGAAGATCAGAAAAAAAATCCGCTTCATGGAGTAAAATTAGCGGATATTGTCGAGCATTTAGTAGCGTATTATGGATGGGAGGATTTAGGTTCTCGCATAAATATTAAGTGTTTTAACGAAAATCCAAGCGTAAAATCAAGTTTAACATTTCTAAGAAAAACGCCTTGGGCGAGAGAAAAAGTAGAGGGGTTATATCTGAAATCGTTGAGGGATATTGCCAAAAAATCGAAAATTATCGAAAATTGAACCCTTTTATGAGTCAGGTTGTCATTATTTTATACTTCATCACAGAAATACCACCATGAAACATTTTTATACGATTCTATTTTTGCTTTTTGTTTTCACCAACATATCCGTAATTGCCCAATCAGACCGATTTTCTCCTTCTCCATTTACCGTAAAAATCACTTCTGAAAAAATTAAAGTTGATGGTGTTTTGGATGAGCAAACTTGGCAAAATGGCAAAACTGTCAATGATTTTTGGCAATATTTTCCAAAAGACACTCTCAAAGCCAAGCAACAAACGGAGGTTTATATGTCGGTGGATGAAAAGAATCTATACATCGCCGCCAAATGCTATTCCAAAGGAAAAAAATATATTGTTACCTCAAATCGCAGGGATTTTAGAGCGGGGAGTAATGATAATATTTCCTTTATTTTTGATACTTTCAACGACAAAACCAACGCCTTCATGTTTGGGATTAATGCCTTTGGAGTCATGCGAGAAGCCTTGATTTCTAATGGTGGCTCGGACAATCAATTTTTTAATGTCTTTTGGGATAATAAATGGCAGGGACAAGCTAAAATATACGATGGTTTTTGGACTTGTGAAATGGCAATTCCCTTATCAACTTTACGGTTTAGTGAAGGCTCGGACAGATGGAATTTTTTGAGCTATCGTTTTGATACTCAGAGCAATGAAACTTCTACATCAGTGCGTATTCCGCAGGTTCAATTGATTTTTAACTTAGCTTTTACCGCTCCGATGCACTTTGAGAAACCTCTCAAAAAATCGGGTGCAAATATTTCACTGATTCCGTACATTGCGACAAGTTCTCTGCGTGATTTTGAAAAAAATAACCCTTCTTCGGGTAATAAATTGACCATCGGTGGAGACGCAAAAGTGGCGATAACTTCGGGTTTAAATTTGGATTTAACCCTTAATCCAGACTTCTCGAATGTGGAGGCTGACCGACAAGTAACAAATTTGACCCGCTTTGATATTTCGTACCCAGAACAACGGCAATTTTTTCTGGAAAATTCTGATTTATTTACCAATTTTGGGTCTAATAATGTTAATCCATTTTTTTCAAGAAGAATCGGTATTGCTCAAGACTCTGCCTCTGGGATTAATGTCCAAAATGCCATAAATTTTGGCGTGCGTGTCAGTGGAAAATTAAATGATAATTGGCGTTTGGGGGTCATGGGGGTACAATCAGCCGAAGACAAATTCAAGGGAATTTCAGCAACCAATTATGTGGTGGGAGCGATTCAAAGAAAAGTGTTTAGCCGCTCGAATATTGCATTTATTTATGTCGATAAAAATATCCTAAATCCCGAACTTGGCAATATCAAAAATCCTTACAACCGAGTAGCAGGTTTAGAGTATAATTTGGCATCGATTGATAATCGTTGGGCGGGCAAATTGTATCATCATTTATCTTTTTCTCCTATCCGTAAAAATGAAAATTTTTCGAATGGAGGTAATCTGACCTATTTCTCAAGACCTTTTCGCTTTGATTGGTTGCATGAGTGGGTGGGAAAAGGCTATGAAGCCGAGGTTGGGTTTGTACCAAGAAACGATTATCTAAGGATAAATCCTTTGGCGAGATTTATTTTTTATCCAAACGGAAAACTCATTAATAGATATGACTTGGGGATAAATTATGACCTCGTGAACGTAACGGGTTTCGGAACAACGGATAGACAAATCTCATTGACTTGGCAAGCTAATTTTCAGAATACGACAAGGCTTTTTTTATTTTTTACCAATAATTATACTTCTCTTTATAATTACAATTTTAATCCTTTGAGAGATAATAAAAAGACTTCTATTTTGCCTCAGGGTTCAGATTATTCGTACAATAATCTCAAATTTGAGTATGTATCTGACCAACGAAGAAAGGTGGGTCTGCTTGCGATAGGTACAATCGGAGAATACTATAACGGGAACATCGCAAGTTTCTCGGGGTCAGCATCTTATCGTTACCAACCGTATGGGGCTGTAACCCTAAATTTCGACTATAATCATATCACTTCACCAACGACAAAAAACGATATTATCCTGATTGGACCAAAGGTAGATTTAACTTTTACAAAAAGCGTTTTTTGGACAACTTTTGTGCAATATAATTCTCAATTTGACAACTTAAACATCAACTCGAGATTCCAGTGGCGTTTTGCCCCTGTTTCTGATTTCTTTTTGGTTTATACTGACAATTATAACACATTTAACGGTCTGGCAAAAAACAGAGCCATTTTTGCAAAAATTACTTACTGGTTTAATGTGTAGCCGAAGGAGGAATGTAGAAAAAGAAACAGGAGAAACAAAGCGTAATTTATATGAACACGAATAAAAATGAAATAGCTTTTCAGCTTGCTACATTAAACGATATTGATAGTTTTCTTGAACTGCAAGCAAAATATTTAGTAACGAATCTGACGGAAGAACAGAAAAAAGACGGATTCGTAACAACGCCATTTACGGTTGAACAACTGACGGAAATCATTGGGAATGAAGGTTTATTTTTAGCAAAAAAAGAAAAAAAGGTTGTAGCGTATGCCTTTGCAGGTACTTGGGACTATTTTTCTCAATGGAAAATCGTTGAACAAATGGGCAAAATGTTACCCATTACCTTTAAAAACCAAATAGTTACGTATGAAAACAGTTTTCAATACGGACCCATTTGTATCGACGTGGAACTTAGGGGAACTGGTCTGATTAACAACCTTTTTGATTTTATGAGAAAAAATATGGTTGAAAAATATCCTGTCAGCGTAACTTTTATCAACAAAATCAATGAACGTTCACGCAAGGCTCACGTCGAAAAATTAGGTTGGAAAATTGTAACAGATTTTCAATTTAATGGTAATAATTACTACTTTTTGATGCTTGAAATGTAGAGGAATAAAAAGAGCAGGGTTGTGTAAGAAGTCCGAAGTATTAAGTCCTAAGTATTTGGAAAGAAATAATATTCCGCAAAAATTACTTAACCAAATTTAATTTTAAAATTAAGACTCTAAAATCCTGATTTCAGAACAAAATTTAGCAACTTTTTCTTAGGACTTAATACTTAGGACTTTTTACATACCCACTCCCTCTTTTTATTCCTCCAATGTTTGCTCATGTTCCAAGTGAATCACCTCCAAATGCCTTCCTTTGATGATTTTTCTGAACTTG
>JAYUOX010000416.1:0-2751 GCA_043760595.1 Cytophagales bacterium | reverse complement strand
TGTGAAATAATTGCCCCGTTCCAAGTCCTTGGGGCATATTATTGTTGAATTCGGCAGTAAATTGAGTTATGGCGTTTAAGCCCACATTCGACTCTAAGGCAGAAGTCATCCACCAGCCAATTTTTAGGCGATTGGCATTTTCAATCCATTCTCTACATTGTTGAAAACCGCCCAAAAGTGTTGGTTTCAAGATGATGAATTGAGGCATTATCTTCTTTAATAATTTGTATTTATCAGTATATTCTCTAACTCCAATCAATTCTTCATCCAAAGCAATTGGTACGGGCGTATTTTGACAAAGCTCAGCCATTAAATCTTGATTGCCTTGTTTGATAGGTTGTTCAATGGAATGGAGTTTAAATTCAGCTAATTTTTGGAGTTTTGAAAATACTTCATGAATTGAAAAAGCACCGTTTGCATCCACTCTGAGGGTGATTTTACTTTCATCATATCGTTCACGGATGTAAGCTAAAATCTCACATTCTTTCTTGAAATCAATGGCTCCAACTTTCATTTTTATGGTATTGTAGCCTGCCTCTAATTTCTCATCAATTTGTTTCAACATAAAATCACGATTGCCCATCCAGACCAAACCGTTGATGTTTATGGTTCGGTCGGCTTTTGCAAAAGCATTATTAAAGACCACTCTTTTACCACCATTCATTAAATCAAGCATGGCAGTTTCAAATCCAAAAACTATTGAAGGAAAGGATTTATCCAAAACTTGGTCGAGAATAATACTTAAATTCCAAGGATAAACTTCTAAATCGAGCGTGTTGAAATTTTCGCAGATACTTAATAATTGCAAATCAAAATCAGGGCGGTCGTCAATACTTAAACCTTTCAGCGGAGAACATTCTCCCAAACCAAAAACCGACGGATTTTCATGATCAAAAATCTTCACAAAGTAACTATCTTTATGCGTGAGTACGCCCCGTGACGTTCCTGCCTCGAATTTAAAATCCAGTGTATGTTTTGTAAAGACAGCTTTGAGACTCATTTGGTAAAATACTTTTGGTTAGGGGGTAGCAATAAATATTAAGGCTAAGTTTTGAGGAATTTAGCGATTAATTTTATTATTAATTGTCTGATTGTGCGTGTGTTAGGCAATGTGAAGGAAACTTTTACTAAAAATAAGTACGTTAAAGTTTCTTAAAAGGGGTGTGAATATACTAAAAAGTCATTACTCTTTCTGAATTTTGTCATGTAATTTAAGTTTTTTTATTAAACGGTAATTTCAGTTAACAATTATCAGTTAACAATTAATAATTATTTCTAAGTATTTAATGAAATATTTCCTTTTCCCTTTTTCATTACTCTACGGACTCGTGACTGATGTTCGCAACTATTTGTATGATAAAGGTTTTTGGGAAGAAGCTAATTTTTATTTGCCAGTTATCAACGTAGGAAACTTAACGGTTGGAGGTACTGGTAAAACGCCTCACGTTGAATATTTGATTAGATTATTGAAAGATAAATACACGCTCACTACGTTAAGTAGAGGCTATGGACGAAAAACAAAAGGGTTTATTATTGCTGATTCTTCATCAAATGCAGAAACAATCGGTGATGAGCCTTATCAATATTATTTAAAATTCAAAAATGAAATTGATGTAATTGTTGATGAAGATAGAGTTGAAGCCGTTTTAGCGGTTTCTTATCAAATGCGTGATATTGAAGTTGTTATCCTTGATGATGCTTTTCAACACAGAGCCATTAAGCCTTCTTTAAATCTGCTTTTGATGGATTATTCCAGACCAATTTATGAAGATTTTCCATTTCCTGTGGGGCGTTTACGTGAACGAAGACACGGGGCAAAAAGAGCCGATGCTTTTATAATTACAAAATGTCCAGAAGGTTTATCATTGGAAAGGCAAAGCGAAATAGAGAAGAATTTAACTCTTTACCTAAATGAAAATACGCCAACATTTTACACAAAAATTATATACGGAAAACCAAAAAATTGTCGTTCTGATAAAGAAAATATAGATTTTAAAAAGGTGGTATTATTGTCAGGAATTGCTAACCCAAAACCGTTCGAAACGTATGCAAAAACACAATTTGAAGTTGTTAATCATCTGATTTTCAAAGATCATCATGATTTTACGGAGAAAGATTTAATCGAAATTAAAAATCAAGACTATTCTAATGGAACGATTGTTTTAATGACCGAGAAAGATATGGTTAAGTTTATACCTCTTTTGAATCATAAACTATTGAACGGAATAGACTTGTATTACTTACCCATCGAAATCGGATTTTTGAGTAATGATATGAAAGCAAATTTTGATGAATTGATTTTATCTAATGTAACTTCTAAATTAAGACATTAAAATTAAAAATCTTTATCCAAAACCTCTTAATCCCAAATCTCCTTTTACCCTAATTCGTTTTTACCTAAATTTGTAGCGTGAAATTAAGTTTATATATCCTTACCACGATTGGATTATTGTTTTCAGGCTCTTTGAAAGCCCAATTCCCCACGAATCTTCCTCAACAAGGTGGCAGTGGTTTCCCAACTGGAAATCAACAAACGGGTTTTCCGCAACCTAATCAGCAAGATAAAACCAAGCCAAACGCCAACGGCAGAATTGGACTCGACGATTCCACGAAAGTAGTTTATGGTCCAACATCCACTAAGTATTTTTTAGAGGAAGACGTTTTTAATAATCGAAAGCGACTTTACAATATTGATACTACTTTGGACGGAATTCATAATTATAATTTCGTTCAAAGAAATAAAAATCTTTA
>JAYUOX010000415.1:0-7845 GCA_043760595.1 Cytophagales bacterium | reverse complement strand
CCTGAAATGGCAAGTAATGTCAGATGAAGATTTATTTAACACTTGGGTTGCGATTGGGTTTAATCCAGAAATTGCAAAAGGTTATATAGAAATGAAAGCTGCCCAAGGAACGAAAGTATTGTATGAAGATTATTACAAAAATCGTCCAGTGTTAGGCAAAACAAAATTTGTCGATTTTGCTATTGATTTTGCGAAAATTTATACCCAATAATCATAAATTTGTGCTATGATAAGCAAACAACCATACAGGGTCAAAACCATTAGCGAGTTTCATAGTTTGAAAGGCTTACCACAACCAAAATATCCACTAATTAGCGTTATAAATTACGCTGATATTAAGTGTACGCCAGAAATAGAAGTCAAAAATTGGATTTTTGATTTTTACAATATTGCCATAAAACGTGGCGTAGATGCAAAGTTGAAGTATGGTCAGCAAAATTATGATTTTGATGAAGGAGTAATGTTTTTCTTGTCACCCAATCAAGTATTTGGCGTATTGCCATCAAGTAGTAATGATATAAAACGTTCAGGATGGATGCTACTGATTCATCCTGACTTTTTATGGAATACTTCATTGTCAAAAAATATTAATCAGTTTGATTTCTTTGATTATTCTGTTAATGAGGCTCTTTTTCTATCTAACAAAGAAGAAGGAATTTTAAAAAATATTATTAAAAATATTGAACAAGAGTGTAATGAAAACATTGATAAATTCAGCCAAAGTATCATTATTTCTCAAATTGAAACGTTGCTTAATTATTCAGAGAGGTTTTATCAAAGACAATTCATTACCCGAAGAAAAGTAAACTACCAAATCTTAACTCAGTTAGAAGAAATCCTTTCGCAGTATTTTAGCAGCGAGAATTTAGCCGACAGAGGTTTACCAAGTGTTAATTTTGTTGCTGAATCCCTAAATCTATCACCCAATTATTTAAGTAATTTGTTGAAATCTCTAACAGGACAAAGTACACAGCAACATATCCAAGACAAACTCATAGAAAAAGCCAAAGAAAAACTTTCTACAACGGAATTGTCTGTATCTGAAATTGCGTATGAATTGGGCTTTATATATCCGCAGACATTTGGAAATTTATTTAAGAAGAAAACTAATGTTTCTCCTTTGGAATTTAGGCAATCGTTTAACTAATGAAGGATAAGACAATAAAACTCATTACCTCTAACATCGAGACTTTTATTTCCTTGGTCGGTAGAACCACTACGTTTCGTGGAATGGTGTTGAACGGGGTCGCCCAGACCTGACATCGTGAGATAGCCATCGGACGAATAATTTTTAGTCTCTGATTAATTTTTAACTATTTGGTAATCAGACTCTAACCTGTTCGGAGTGTTGCTGCCGCACGATGTCAGATCTGGGCAATCCCGTTCAACACCATGCCAAGGAGTGGTTCTGTCGACCAAGGAAGGAGGCGTTTATCACATTTATTTGCTTTTTTATCAAACGGTAGTGTACGCTCTAAATCATCCCAATAGAAAGAGCAATCTGCAACAATGCCGTAACGTCTTTCATACCCGTGCGGGCAAGCATATTTTTGCGGTGGGTGTGTATGGTGGCAACACTCAAAAATAGCGTTTCTGCAATCTCAGGTGAGTCCATGCCTTGATTGATTAATCGTAAAATATCCTTTTCACGGTCTGAAATGATGTCTCCTTCAAAAGATTTCCCTGATTGGGAATGATAGTATTTGATATGCTCATTGTTTTCTCCTGAGCTAAACCGCATCCACCAAAATTCATCTTTCATAAAATGACTAATGTCTTGCACGGTATTAATAAGGTTGATTGGGTTGCGGTTTGCATCTTCATCCAAATGAGAAGTATGAACAAAAGTGCGAATGACTTTGCCAAAACGGGTTTTGAATTTTATGCCCACAAAAAGCACTTTTTGATTAACTTTATCTTCGTAACTAATTGATTTTAAGCATTTCAAATACCATCTGCCCGCAATAATTGGAAATAGGGCGTGGTCAAACGTAATGAGTTTGACGTATTGAAGAATGCCAATGATTGGATTGGTTTGGTGTGAATATCCCCAGATTTTTTCTACGTTACTACTCACATAAAGTTCTCTGTAATTCTTTAAACTCATAATAGAAATTACAGAATTGGAATTTTGGGATAATAAATCCAACGAACTTTCATCATAAGATTTTGATTCAGAACCATCTGGATGATTTTGAGTCATATCTGTCCAAATCGTTTTTACTTGCGAGATTATATCGTCATGGTTTATATTCATACTTCAAATGTTAGGTTTCGTATTAAAAAAGCAATTTTCATATATCAAAATTTCAATATACCTACGTTAGGTATTGCAATATCGTTATTTGTTTAACAATATTTGTATAATAAATTATAAAACTAAATACTTAACTACATTCTTTTTTGTAATTTATCTCATGTTCATACAGAACAACATTTTTTTTGAGACCGCCACCTCAAATTAAGCAATAAAATCCTTTTGGTTTCAACAACTGAAAGGATTTTTTGTTTTAGAATACCAATTTGAACGCCTGTAAAATTCCCATCCCTACAAATGTCCAACCAATAATTTGCTCAAAACGATTTTGATGTAAGTATTTAAAAATTCTCTCACGCTGTTTGTGGGTAATATACGCATATACATAGTTGAGGGCAAACGCACCCATACTTGTACCTAACACAAAGAAGATTTTATCGGATAATTCCTTGATTCTGAGGAACTCATAGTTTTGATAATTGATGAGAATAACAATCCAGTAGGGGAGGAGTTGGGGGTTGAAAAGTGAGAGGAGGAAGCCTCGAAATAATCCCACAGAGGAGTCTAAATCGGGTTCATTGATTTCCTTTTTTGGTTTTCGAGAAGTAATGATTTGTTGTATTCCCAAAAATAATAAAATGGGTATAACCGCCCATTGCATGATGTTGAAGACGATGGGATATCTTTCAAAAATCATCACGCCTTCGACTGCCAAATAGCCATAAATTATTTCGGGAATTATGCCGCCAAGAGTCAATAAAAGTGCTGGATAAAATCCTTTTTGGAGGGTAGTTTGGATAACGGAAAGATTGAGTGGTCCAGGGTGAATTGAACCGATAAAGCTGATGAAGAAAGTTGTCAAAAAAATGAGCATCGGACTTGATTTTGAGGTGATTTAATCTATCCAATTCTCTAATTTCAACTCTTCAATTCGATTCATTTCTTTTATATTTCTGGAAGCTAATGTAAGATTATTCACAACGGCGGTGCAACCTATCAGTAAATTAAAATCACTTATGAGAGTTCCTAATTTTCTGAGACGTACTTTCTGTGTAGAGAATTCTTCAAAAGCGGGTCTAATAACTAAGACTCTACCGTCTAAATTATCTACAAACTGTTTAAACTTTGCCCTATTTTCAGTCATTTTCATTGGGTTACTTTTAGCAACTCCGTATGAAAACTCTAAAATAGTTATTTCAGAAATATAACAATTTTCAAGACCTACTTCTTTGAATTTTTCAACAACGTTCACATCATTTTTCAAAAAATGAATACAAACATTTGTGTCAAGTAAATATTTTAATCTGCCCATGAAGTATCTATTTCTTTTGATGTTCGTGATTCTTCAATATCTTTTATCATCTGATCGGCATCAATTCCTTCAAAACTACCCGCCAAAGCAAAGAAAGCATCTTCTTTCTTTTGTTTTCTCAAACGCTCAGCTTCTGCCAATAATACCCCTTCTTTGGCTTGTATAGCCTTTTTTGCCTTCGCTTTTTCCTCTCTGAAAGTAACATTGAGTTTTTTTGCCAAATTTACAAATTGTTGATACTGTAACTTTGAATCAGGTTCTATGATTAATGTATTCATGTCCAATTGGTTTTAATTTCTTCAAATTTACAAATAATTCATTCACAAAATCTATTTCTCTCAAAACTTCATCACCACCTGTGCCTTATCAAATTTCGCTATTTTTTTATAAAAATCAATCATTTCTACGTAAGCTGTTGCGGGGAATTTTCCACGATTCCTGACGAACTTTCTGATGTACAATAGTTTGCCGTCTTTTACCTGACTATCAGCGTAATAGCTCCCAAATTTACTCTCAAATTTTACCATTTCGGGCTTAAATTCTACGGTGATATTTTTGGGTAAAACATAAATAATGGTATCAATTTCTGAGTAAGCATTTTGGAGTTCTACCTCCTGCGTGCGGGGCTTGTCGGAGGTGGGTGGAATACTGTTTTCTACTGACATTAAATTTGGACTCAAAAACATTCTCGTACCACTTTTTGAAGCACATTTTCTGACCGATAAAGACATTTTGACTGTTGCCGATGGAATCCGCTTTTTTTCTTCTTGAATACTGTAATTATTCAACTCAAAACTTGGAATATCGATACGTTTGTACAACGCCTTCTTTTGGTCTTCTGGGCTGAGTTGGGTTTTGATACTGGCATAATCATCGTGCAACGTTCCTGTGAAGATATTGGTGGCTTCGGCGGTGGCGTTTCCATCATCGGCAAGATTGACTTCTATTTTTCTAATCTGTTGATTATCAGAGGCTTTGTAGGCGGGAGTCCTTACTAATTTACCACCTTCGGGGGTTGCTAAAAGAGCATATCTATCACTCGTAAAATTGCCTTGATACCCAAACGGATTATCTTGCGAAGTACATTCCAACCACAGCGTATCGCTCTTGACGGGAACGCAAAGTAAAGCATGATTGAACTGTTGTGAAGGGAAATCTGGCTGTATTTCACGCTGTCCGTTGCCCGCACGGATGGAGGCATAATGCGATGGAATACCTACGCTTTTGAGTAAGGCTTGGGTATAATTTGAGAGGGCTTTACAGTCGCCGTAGCCTTTTTCAGCCACTTGTTTTGCCTCGAAAGGTTGCCATCCACCAATACCCAACTGAATACTGATGTACCGTGTTTTGGATTGGAGATATTCATAAATTTTCTTGGTTTTCAGAACAGGGTCAGTCATTCCTGCGACTAATTGTTGCACTTCTGTTTTGATATTTTCGGGTAAAATGTCTCGATTTTTTGCCAATAAATTATCAAAATCCCCTAATTCTTTCCATGTTTTGGCACTGCCTTTGTAACCTTCGGTCTCGAAGTCGGAAGGGGCTGTCAAAACGCCCATACCCACTTTTATCCATTGCGGAGCGTAAGGTTCGTTTTCATAAATTTTCATGCCTTTCATTGCCCATGTGTAGGACTTGCCACCTTCGACATCTTCCACGTTTGGCTTGGTCATTCCGTTGAGCAATTTATAGCGTAATTCCATCCCAGCGGGCATTTTTACTTTGAAAAGCGACGATTCTACCGTTACGTTTTCTTCGTCTTCTTGGGGAATCCAAGTGGGATAGAAAAGCATATTTTTATTGGTAGTTTCGTAGTTAAATTCAATGGTAAAAGGGAAAATAGCGTACTTAAATTCCGCATATTTATAGCGGTTATCCGAAAATAAAGTCCCTTCCGAATTGGCACTTCCGTCTTTAATTTCGTCGTTTTTTAATCGTTTGACTTTCTCGCCTTTGGCATCGTATAAAGTACCTTCAAAGTTGTTTACTTTTTGAAGTTTGTTATAAAAAACCACTTGGTGGGCATGGTCTAAACCTTGTTCATCCAGAATGGTAATAACGTAGTGAACCTTCTCGGTGGCTTCTCCGATGGTTTTTACGGTAAAAAAAGTTTCGCTTGTGCGTACAACCGCATGGGCTTTTTCTTTCAATTCCGCAGGGATTTTATCGGCTGCCCATTGGTTTTGGGCGTGAGTATTTGTCAAGATTGACGTTAGAAATGATAGGGTAAAAATAATTTTTTTCATGGGAAAAATTAATTAAAAATTGTAGGGGCGTATAGCATACCCATGCTGTCAACTTAAGGTTTTTAACTGTTTCACAAATCGGTTAATTCCCCGTTTCAACGCTGGCAGGATTCAAAACCCTGGCAGCGTTAATCGGACAAATTTCTTAAGTTGACAGCATTGGTATAGCATACGCCCTTTTCCGTAACCCAATGGGCGTATGCTATACGCCCCTACAACACAAATATCCAAACCTACTTCTTCTTCAAAACAATCTGTTCTGCGTGTTTCTGGACGATTTGGTCGTAAAATTTTCTCAAAACTTCATATTCCTCGGCGTAATACATGGTCTTTTTGAGCATAACTTTACTGGAAACAGTGATTTTACCTTCTTCCGAAACACCAATAATATAAGTGAATTTACCACCGTCTTCGGGTAGGGCTATTCTGGCACTTTTGGGCATTTCTTCTACGGCGTAACCTTCTGGAATTGTGTAACTTACGATATGAGTCTCTTCAATCAAAGACCCAAAATCAACGGGAAATTTACGCTCTGGATTTTTGAAAGGATTTTCTTTTTGAGGATTGTACATGATTGGATTAAAATAAATCCGCTCGCCCGCAATGGTTGCCAATTCATTGACCGTCAAATCGTGTTTTCTGACGAATGGATTTGACATATCGTCCGTATTTTCCAATTCAGTCTTAGCAATTTGCCAGTTGGTTGCCTTCTTTTTGTATTCTTCGATATACTTTTCCTTGCCTTCTTTGACAAATCTCTTGCGTTCACGGATATTATTGTAACCCAAATGCGTTACTGAAAAATCGCCCTTAGCCGTTCCGTCGGTGTTCAGTGTCAGATTGGTAAGGGTGGTTTCTGCCTCCTTGTACGAAGATTTCAAATCAATCCATCTGCTGCCGTCTTTACCAATGAGCCTGCCTTGTCCATTGAGGCAACGAATAGGTAAAATGCCTGCGGGCGTTTGTAGGGCGGTAGCATCTAATAACAAATCTTTTCCACCCATATCCACGTGGGCGATGACGTAATTGAATTTACTTAACAAAACGTAACTATCCATCACACGACCATTGTCTCGAGTACTCAAAATCACGGGGTTGGCATTGTAGCCCAACTCACGGAGGAGTACCACCAAGAGTAAATTAATATCGGCGACATTGCCCGTTTTAGCTTCAAAAGCCTTCTTTAACGTGGATTCTATATAAAATGTTTCTCGGTCATTCCAAGTCATGGATTTTTTGATGAAGTTATATGCCATCCCAATTTGCTGTAAAGTATCCTTACTGCTGGCTTTGATAGTAGAGATTATCTCTTTCAAAAACCCTCCACGGTTGAGCTGTTGTCCGAATGATTCGTTTTCTAATAATCGTGAGTTAAGGCTTCCCCAGTTATTGGCGAAACTTTTATAGCCCCCACCTGGGAAAAACGTAGAGGATAATTCAAACTCTATTTTGGACACATAATCATCAATGGTAGTCATGAAAGGTTCTTCACGAATGGAAGGAACATCTTTCATTGCCCAACGAAATTCTTTGGTAGATGCTGAAATGTTATCAATGGAAGCGGGGGTATTTACTGCCCCTAAACCAGAACCTAAAACTTTTTCTGTTCTTATGGTAAAATTGACGCTACCACTACTTTCTTTACTGATAAACATTGGCTCATAGCCTTGCTGGATTTGGCGGTAAGTAAAATACTCTGGTATAGCCACCGAAAATTCACTCCAAGCCACGGGAATAGAACTCTGGAACGTCCAATCACGGAAATTGTAGTAGAAATCCGATTTGATTTTGTAAGAATACTCAATGATTGAGCCTTCTTTAATTTTGGAGAAAGCAAACCTCTTTACGACATGGTTATCATCTGTTTTGTCCGTAAAGATGGATTCTTTTTCTAACTTATCCTTGACAATTTGACCATTTTCAACGTTGTAGGTAAATCCTTTGAGGTCATATAATTCCTCTTTGTTGTTGGTATTTTTAGTATTATACAATCCTACTTTGACGGTTGCCCAATCATAGCCTGATTTTTT
>JAYUOX010000414.1:0-7871 GCA_043760595.1 Cytophagales bacterium | reverse complement strand
TGCTCGTAAGTCCAATGAATTAATGGATTGAATTTTATTACTTTATTCCCTTCGTCCCATTCCACAATTTTCATGTCGGCACGGTTTTCAGATTGTTCTGAACGCAGACCCGTAATCCAGATTTCTGCCCCTGTCAAAGCTCTTTTTAGAGGTTCAATTTTACGAATAAAACAACATTCCTTTCGGTTTTCGACAGAATAATAAAAACTGTTAAAACCTTTTTGTTTTACCAAAGATTCTACCTTTGAAGTATTCGGAAAATAGGTTTCAAATCGTTTGTTGTATTTGGTTTTAGTAGTATCCATCAATTCGTAACTCTCTTGAAACAAGCGACCCGTATCTAAAGTAAAGACTCTGATATTCAAGTCGTTACGAAAAATTGCATCAGTAATTATTTGGTCTTCTTGTCCAAAAGAAGTTGAGAAAACTGTATTTTTATAGTTTTCAGTAATGTATCTTAAACTGTCTTCGAGTGAAAGACTTTCTAATTTTATGATTAATTGTTGCATCTTACATCGGTAAAAGGTGAACGGCAGATTTTCGGTTCACGGTGAACGGTAAAATTTAACATTAGAAATTTTTTGTACAGACCTATTTGCCGTGAACCGTTCACCGAGTTTCCTGCAAAGATATACAAAGTCTATTGAATTAGTATTCTAATAGAAAAAATATTTGACGATTCTTAGACTTTCTTACCAATTTATCTGTTATCTTTAAAGCATATCAACGGGTAAATTATCAGCATACCTAAATCATAAATTGTATGAATCAGGGACTTGAAGCCTATTTTGAAAAGACCGACAGCCATAGCCGAGTGTCGGATATGAATGTAAAGGAACTGAAAAATCTGGTTCGTCAAGGTGAAGGAACATCCCTTGAATTTAAACTCAAAGCTACGCATCCCGAAAAAATAGTTCGTGAAATTGTTGCTTTTGCCAACAGTAAAGGAGGAAAACTTTTGTTGGGCGTTAATGATGATAAAACAATCCCAGGACTAAAATTTGTAGATGAGGAAGAGTATATTTTAGTACGAGCTATTGAGCGAAACTGTTATCCACCTATCAATTATGAACTTGAAAGAATTGCTATTACCGATGAACGAGATGTGTTGGTTTTTACCATTCCAAAAAGTAAAGAAAAACCGCATTATGTACACCTTGAAAATGAGCAAAACGGTAAGGCTTATGTGCGAGTAAAAGACCGTTCAGTACAAGCAAGCCGTGAAGTAAAACAGATTTTGAGACGTGAAAATGAGGATGGAATTAAGTTTACTTACGGAGATAAAGAAAAGATATTAATGACTTATCTGGCTGATAATCAGAAAATTACAATTGAAAAATTTGCTGAATTAGCCAAAATTCCTCCCCGTTCAGCATCTCATACTTTGGTGCTTTTGGTGTTGAGTAATGTATTAAAAATTCAACCCGATGAGGTGATGGATTGGTACTATCTAATATAGGAGGAAAGGAAGAAGGGAGGAACAGAGAAAGGATGAACTCTTAGTTTTTCCTGTCTCCATTCCTCCCTTTTTCCCTTCCTCCTATTTTTTCTCGTAATATGGTGTTGTTTCTGGTACTTCGATTACAGGTGGTTTCCAACCTATTTTTTTGCCAAATTTAAACGTAACTCCCACATTGAGGCTTATCAAATTATTGTAGCCTTCCGCATAAGTAATCCCTGTATATTTTACCTTCGCAAAAATGCCTAACCTATCCGCAAACTCTTGAAGATGTAAACCAAAACTTGGCGAAAAACCCCAATTTAAACATTCCCCAGTGGGTAAATTAGGGGCAATGCTGAGAAAATTTGGATCAATCTGTGAATCATATTTTGTATAAAAAGCCCCCGTTTCGAGCCCCACAAAAGGTTTTATTAATTTTTTATTCCACAAATAATACTCCCCTCCTACTGTCATGGGAATAACCATTTTGTAAGAATGTCCATAGGTTTTGGCAGAATAATCAAGATTAGAAACTGCCACCAAGGCAATTCGCATATCATACGCCCCAACGGTTGCGGTAGTTCTAAATTGCTCAGAAAGGTGTTTGCGAAGGCTAACTTCTATGCCCGAACCCGTGAAATTTGCCTCGTTTCCAAAGCCCTTTTCTACAGCATATCCAAAACTGGTACTCACTTGGATTTGTGCCGTTGTTAAGAATGGTATGAGTATAAAAATGAGTAATAGTTTTTTCATATCATTTAAGATTTAGGAATAGTTTGATTATGAAATATCAACGAATATAATAGATTTTTATTTACGTTATCAAGTTGATTGTCAATTAATTACCCACTTGGAGATACTGTAGCTCGAAGCGACCTACGCTCAGTGGTACTTCGAGAAGTAAACTCCAACGTATCAAAATACCATTTCGAGCTACAGTATTTAGTATCAATCTTATTTCAAAACATACGCCAAAGATTCTTCATTTTCCGAAATCCAATCTGTTATTTCTTGAACGATTTGTTTCATCGAAATCTCTGGTTTCCAGCCAGTTAGAGCCGTTACTTTCGTATTATCGGTTATGTACAAAGGAATATCCGCCGCCCGATTTTCGGGTACTTTGCTGATAGGAATGACTTTGCCCGTAACCTCCTGACAAATAGCCGTGAGTTCTTGCAGAGAAGCACTAACCTCTACACCACCGCCTACATTCAAGATTTCTCCGTTCACTTTATCAATGTTATGTAGCTGATAATCAATGAGTTTATATAAGTCTTTTACGTGCAACATATCACGGGTTTGTCTGCCCGAACCACCGTATCCGATGTACGCCAATTTTTGTTGCCAGAAATGTTTGGCTACCCACAGTACCATAACGCCCTGGTCGATTTTGCCCATTTGCCAAGGACCAGTCAAAACCCCACAACGGTTAATGACGGTTTTCATTCCATAAAATTCGTTGTACTCATAAATCATCAATTCCGAAGCTAATTTGGTTGCTCCGTACAATGACCTTGCCCCGTCCAAAGGAAAATCTTCGGCAATTCCTTTGGAAGAAACACCTCTAACTACTTGATTATCAGTTAAAGTAAACCGAGTTTCTTGTTCTTCGTAATTCAGTTTTTCGATGGCTTTAATCGGGTAAATACGACTCGTCGAAAGGAAAATAAAACTTGCCCCACACTTTTTGGTATAATTCAAACAGTTGATTGTTCCAACTAAATTAGTGTTTATCAAATAATCGGGTGTGCCATCTAATCCTGCCAAAACCGAAGGTTCAGCCGAGGCTTCAATCACAAAATCTACCTTTGGAAGAGTATCAAAGTCTTCTTTATTTCGGATGTCTCCATGAACAAAAACTGCCCCAGTTTTCGCCAAACGAGGTAAATTGAGTTCAGAACCTTTCCGTTTGAGATTGTCCAGACAGATAACTTCGTAACTTGGATAATGAGTTTTAATGTTAATGGCAAGTGCCGAACCGACAAAACCTGCACCGCCCGTAATTAAGATTTTCATTGATGTTGATTAACGATTTTTTCGTAAAGATAGCGGATTTTGAGGAAATGAAGATTGTGAATAGTCTGATTCCATGAAATGGTTTGAATGAAAGACACACAGACTATTCCCAAACAAAACATCTTAATTCAGAACTTTTATGCCCTTTTCGTATTTACAATACTGTGTAAATATTATGAACCAAAACGATTTACAAATGTTCGTTTTACTCGCTGAGAATTTAAGAAATAAGGAATCCAAATCGCAGCACCAATGACAGAACGAGTAAGTTCTTTCCACGAATCATATCCGAGGTCATATCCATCAATGGCTAACATTGTCATATCCAGTATTTGGACAAAAAGATTGTACGCAAAAAACATCCAGATTATTCTGTTGGGTAAAATGTCTCTTTTTTTCAGAAAAAGAACTATTACAAATATTGTATTGGCTAATAAAATCACATTCATCAAAAACTCAATACTGAATATCATATGCCCCGAAATAAGTTTATCAGTAACATCCATTTGAGCCCATGTGTTTTGAAGGAAAAAGCCGCTGTCTCCCTCAAAAAGGTTATAAATCATCAATAATGGACTGATACAAGTGCTTAATAATGGTATAATCAACCACCCGCCAAAATTTGCAGGAGCATAAAAATGTTCATCTTCTAAGGTTAGATTTTGAGGGTAAAACTTTTTAAGATAGAAAGTCAATAATGCGGTGAGCAATACGATAAAAATGATAAGAGCATACCAATTTATTCCATCATTTTTTGCCTGTGTGGTCGTGTCTCCATTCCAAGTATATTCATATCCTGAGCTATTGGTAATTTTCTTAAAATCAGCCATATATTCAGCCGATTGAGCAACAGCAATGTTATCTTGCTTGCTGCGATAAACAAAATGTTGAGTAAGCGTAGAATCTAAATCATTGTAAGCCGATTCCACATCACAGTAATATCCGAGTCTGTCTAAGGTGTATTTTTCAACATCCATCGACCATTTTGCGGGAAAATGAACCACTGAGGTATAATCTACTTCGTTGGGAAAAGTTAAAGCGGTTGGGTTTTTGCGAGCAATTTTGTCAATATCTGGCAATAAATTTTTTAAATAATAGCTATAAATATTGGTTGAATAATTGCTACTTATTGAATCAACTTTTGCCCAAGCATCATTAATCGTGTAGGACTCCTTAACTATTATTTCATTCCTGATAATATCATCAATAACCTGAACGCTGTCTTTGAGTTCAATGGTTGTGCCTTTGTACTGTTTTTGGTAAAAATCAATGTACGATTGTTCCAATTCTGAGAAGCTATATTGAGCCAATGAAGCCCTCATGTCGTCGGCTTTATCTAAGGTATATTTGCTCTCTACGTACAGTGTTGAGGGTTTTCCGATTTTTCCGAGGGTATATTCTTCAAAAACTACGCTCTTACCTGACTTACTTTTTAGCAAATCTGTCAGTTGCGTAATATTGGGGGCTGTAATCAAGCCTTTTTCGTAATCTGGAAAGTAATTATCCTTAA
The DNA here is from genome assembly GCA_043760595.1 of Cytophagales bacterium. Classification (GTDB taxonomy): domain Bacteria; phylum Bacteroidota; class Bacteroidia; order Cytophagales; family Spirosomataceae; genus Arcicella. The sequence continues at coordinate 2,904 of JAYUOX010000414.1, read as the reverse complement.
TATTTCCCCCTTGATTAGACATCGTTGGGTCAATAAAAAAGAGTTTTCCATCAATTTTAGTCTGCAAAACCACATGATTAAACAAGCCAGGCGAAGGCAAATATTTGTCTAAATTTCTGCCCCAATAGGTATCAATACTCACCAAGTTTGCCTCGATGCCACAGCTTTGTAAAATAGAAGCCAAAAGCAAAGATTTGTCCTTACAATCGCCGTATTTCTGAGCATATACCTGTGAAGGAGCGTGTGGTTTGTGCGAGTGAATCCCCGTCTCGATGCCTGTGTAACGAATATCGTTTTGAACCATGCGAGTGGCTAATTCTATCAGTTTATTTTGGTCGCCTTTTGCCTTTTCTTTTAAAATTTGGATTTCTTTTTTCAAATTTCCAGAAAGGGATTCAGTATTTTTCTGAACTTCCATTGACCAATTGACCACCTCAGCCCAATTTTGATATTCCGAAAACTGAATGTGTGGAGCAACATCCGCCCACGCAGGCAGATAATTGTCGTTTGTGGTGGGGCTGATATTATTGATATTCCACTCCAAAATTTTCAGATTTTCTTTGTTCGAAATCTTTGGAGCCAGGGGATTATTGAACGATTTTGAGTTTAGTTTTCTCCCAGAATCATAGATGAGATTAGTATAATATTGAGCCACCAAAGCCCCCGAAGTTAAGTAAACATCGCAAAAATATTTGTCCCCAAACACAGGATTTCGACCTTCGGTGGTATAAGAATATTCAATTTCATCGCCAATTCTGACATCCGACAAAATGGCTTGTGCCGTATAAGACCCGTTGTATAAAAACTGAGAAGACTCTGTTTCATTGGCAGAAATCTTAAAAGTTTTTGAGTTTAACTTGTTGATTATCTGACCTTTACGAATAACATTCAAGGTGTGAAAAATTAGTTTTTCATAGGATGGATAAAAAGTAGCACTCACCTCCGAGGCACTCTGTACGCCTTCGGAAGTAATAATTTTACGAATTTCTTTGAGATAATATTGCTTCTTTTCAACGTGCGATTGGCTTTCGGAAAGTTTATAATAAAAGCCATCACTGATTTGACGAGTATTGACTTTTACATCCGTGTATTTTATGGGTATGAGCCATTCGGGAATTGATTGAATTTGTACTTTCTGTCCAAAAACTTGTGCAGTGAACGAGTGTAGAATCAACATTAAAAATAGCGACTGTAATGATTTATTCATAAAAATTATGGGATAAGGGAAAAGCATAAATATAGATATTTTGATTTGAAAACATCAAAAATTAAGCCTAAAATTTTCGATGTTTTTTTTGGTGTTGTTTTACGATAAATAATACATTTGGACTAAAAACGCTATTGTTTGGGCGTTTGGCGGTATGTGAATGTGGGAAATAGTTTGCAATTTTACGGGGTGAAATAGTTAAAAGTTCACATTCCAAATTAAGCACTACTAATCGTTCATCGTTTTCACAATTAAAACTTTTATTAAAATGAAAAAAAATCTACTGTTTTTATTAGTTTTTGCATTTTACGCAAATGTGTCATGGTCACAAAATTATAAAATTGAATCTACTGTGGGAGGAGTTGGTAATATTGGAGACAAAGTAACAACGGACAGTTATAATTATTTTGTAAAAAATCAATCAATCTATTTTGTTGATAATAACACGGAAAAAATGATTATTGAAGTGGACCAACAGGGAATTATTAAGAACAAGTTTACATTTGATATTTTTTCAAAAGCTATTGGTAATGCGGCACTCGACGGTATAAGTGATGTGTTGGTGGATGGAGAAGACAGATTAATATTATATTCTTCTGATAATAATACTGTTTATTGTTTTAAGAAAGATGGAACACTCGTATATAAAACCTCTATTACTACGTATCTAAATGGAGGATTTTATTTGTCATTTGCGACTGATTCAAAAAACAATCTATACATTGGCGGAAAAGAGTTGATTTCTATTTTGGACAAAACGGGAAAGTTTCTTTATAGTTTTGGTAAAAAAGGAACAAATGATGGAGAATTTACGGGCAATATCTTCCAAATTATTGTGGATGACAAAGACAATTTATTTGTTAGGAATAATGCCCGAATGCAACAATTAGATTTGCAAGGAAAGTACATTTCTAAGTTCGATTATCCTTATGAATATGGAATAGCCTACGATGGTAAGGATAATTTTTACGTAGCTGACAAGGATTATTCAACCGTAATAGTTCTTGATAAAAAAGGAACAAGTTTGAGCAAAACAAATTTTGGTAGTTTCTACGTCAATATTTATGACATCATAGGCGTAATGAATGGGAATCCTATCGTTTACGTAAATAAATTTTCGAGATCAACATTTACTATTTTTGACAAAAACGGGAAAGTAATAAATAACATAAATAAGAGAACCTTCGATGATGGAGGAATTGGACAATTAAACGATTTTCAATTTGATGCCAACGATAATCTTTGGGTAATTGACTGGGATAAAGCCCAAACGTTTGATAAAAATTTAAAGTTTGTCAAAAAAATCGCTGAGGGTAATAACCTTGATTTCTCCAATATAGAGCCTATTTTATCTATAAATTCAAAGTCAGATGTAAATTATTTTAACTCGTCTGATAAGCAAATATATAGTTCTAATCTGGAAAAAGATACCAAAAATGTTCTCGTTACATTTCCAACGAAGGAAACGTTAAGTTTTGTAGAAATAGATTCTGTCAAAAAAGAAATTATAACCTTGGCTACGCCTTTTAGTGGTACGAGTTCAATTAGCATCTTTGATTTTGCGGGCAAATTAAAGAGAATATTGGTCTCACAGGCAGGTATGGTTGCTATGACACGTGGAACAGATGGGAATCTATATGTGCTTTCTCAAATCTCTTCCAAATATACCATAACCATTTATGATGAAAATGGAAAAG
>JAYUOX010000413.1:0-2791 GCA_043760595.1 Cytophagales bacterium | reverse complement strand
ACTAAACCTACATATCCAGTACCTACAACGGCTATTTTCATATACTCTTTAATTTTTACTTTCTTGAAATAGTTATAGTTTATTTTACAAAAATAGGGGTTTTTAGTGGTAAAGTCTAAATTTGTATTTCAATTAATGGAAGATTTTTTAGTAAAATTATTAAGTGGTCGAAGTGACGGAACGCCAACAAGATTTTACAACCGTCTTGATACTTCGTAATGCAAATTAAAAAAGAATGGTTTAACTATGATTTATACGGGAATGAACGCTGGCAGGGTTTTGAACCCTGCCAGCGTTAACCCAGGTTCAGATTTGCCGTATAAATTATATAAGAACCAAAAGAATTATTATCTGCGTAAATCGGCGTTTGCAAATCTGCGTCATCTGCGTGCCATCAAACAGACAAGACTCGACTCAAAACACCTTCCTTCAAAGCATAATTTGAAACCTTAATCTGCTGAATGTCAAAGCATTTCAATACAAAATCTATTAAACACACGCCCACCACAATCATATCCACTCGCAGTTCTTTCATGCCTGCCAAAGCCATTCTTTTGTCATGATTTTCGGAAACTAATTTCAAAAATGAATCATAAAATTCTGAAATGGGTAGGTCAAAAGAAATTTGTTCGGGTGAAGGTAATTGTCCATAATTTTTCATGTAAAACAAATCAATTAAAGTCTCAAACGACCCCGCCGAACCTATTAGACAGACGGGGGCGTATTGATGCACAGCGTTGGTGAGGGGCAATAATTGCTCTTCTAAATAGTCTCGCAAAGCACCAACCGAACGAGGAGAAATTGGGTCGATGGTCATAAATTTATCCATCAAACGCTGTCCACCAATTTCAAAACTCTGTTTGTACATAATTCGGTTTTTATCACAAATAATAAACTCAACCGAACCACCGCCAATATCCATAATCATCGAAGGTTCGATGCCGATATCCATGCCTAACTTTACGCCTTCGTATATCAAAGTAGCCTCTTCTTCACCCGAAATTACGTTAATTTTGATGCCCGTTTCAGCTAAAACTCTTTCGCAAAATTCATCTCCATTCTTCGCATTTCTGACAGCACTTGTAGCGGTGGCTAAAACATTTTCGTTTGTAACTCCTTCTTTTTCAAATACTTGCTGAAAATATTTCAGAGCCTTCACTCCTCTTTGGATTCCTTCTTCGGTAATAATTCCCAACGAAATTCCGCCCATCCCAATCTTAGCGGCATAACTTTCTTCGTGGATAGTTTTGAAGTTTTGACCGTCTTGTTCGATGATTAATAATTGAAAAGTGTTCGTTCCTAAATCAATAATTGCTTTCTTTATCACGTGTTTTTCGTTGATTGTGATTTACCTTTGTGGTTGCAAAGATAAGGGGTAGAAGGCACAAAGGCACAGAGGGGCGAAGGAACAAAGGCACAAAGAAGCGAAGTAACAGAGAAACAGAGGGGTAAAGGAGCAGAGACACAAAGAAAAATAAGTGGAAGGTTTTGTAGTAAAAGAGCATGGTTAAAAGTAATTACATGAGGTTAAGGATAGAAGTAAATACTTTGTGCCTTTGCTACTTTGCCACTGTAAAAATAGAAGTGATTACTAAAAAAAAGATATAAGGTTTTGGGGAGTTTAGGTTTAAAAATAAAGGTACATTCTTTGTTCCTCTGTGCCTTTGCTCCTTTGCCACTATAAAAATGGTATTAATAACAGGCATCACTGGATTGGTCGGCAGTTTTACGGCAAAATATTTTCTAAAAGTAGGCTTTCAAGTTGCTGGACTGAAAAGAGCAAATAGCGACCTGTCTCTATTGCAAGACATTGAAAATCAGATAGTTTGGCACGAGGGTGATGTATTAGATATTTTGGCACTTGAAAAAGCCATTGAAAATGTTGATTACGTTGTTCATACCGCTGCCATCGTTTCGTTTGCTCCAAAAGACCGTAACAAAATGTTCAAAACCAATGTAGAAGGAACGACCAATATCGTGAATTTATGTTTGGATAAAAAAATAAAAAAACTATGTTTCGTTAGTTCTGTGGCGGCTTTAGGACGTAAAATTCCGAATGAAAATAGTCTAAATCATGTCATAAAAATTAATGAAAAAGCTACTTGGGAAGAGAATGAATTAAACTCTAACTACGCCAAAACCAAGTACTTAGCTGAAATGGAAGTATGGCGGGGACAGTCGGAAGGATTGGACTCGGTCATTGTGAATCCATCCGTAATTTTGGGAGAAGCCGATTGGAATAAAAGTAGTACCCAATTATTAAAATACGTTTACGATGAACATAAATTTTATCCAGAAGGTAACCTCAATTATGTAGATGTGCAGGACGTAGCGGAATGTATTTACAAACTAATGGTTTCGGATATTTCGGATGAAAGATTTATTTTAAGTGCTGGACAACTTACCTACAAAGAGTTCTTTGAAAAAATAGCCCCAAGGTTTCAGAAAAAAGCACCATCTATTTTGATTGGCAAATCCTTGACTGGAATCATTTGGCGATTGGAAGCAATCAGAACTTTTTTTACAGGTAACGCTCCTCTAATTACCAAAGAAACATCTCTTTCATCAAGCCATTCATTTGACTATCAAAACGATAAAATCAAACATACCTTAGATTTTTCATTCAGAAATTTAGACGATAGTTTAGATAGAATTTGTAAGAATTTATTGATAAAATTAAGTCATAAGTCTGTAAGGAATGTGAATTAAATAACCTACTGATTTATAAATCAATCTTTTGGACTATTTCTTCGTTTAAAAAAACTAACGTATCGCTGTTATGTGTCGTTTT
>JAYUOX010000412.1:0-7904 GCA_043760595.1 Cytophagales bacterium | reverse complement strand
AAAAAGTCTTATTACTTTCAGACACGTAATTTTAAAGGTAAAGTTGATACTTTAAAAATAACTCAAAAAGTAAGTTTTTATTTAGAAGATAGTTTTGATCCATCAAAAAATCAGAAATCTGTTATTGCTGTTAATATCAAGTTAAAATACTAATCAATCTATTCCTCTGGTTCTGGTCGTAGGTGCAGTGTTTTCCACCAATAACACTTGTGGCAGCACCTTGGGCAGTGACCTCTAAGCTTCTGATTGTCAAACAGATTTACAAAAACTGATATATACGATGAGAACAATACATACACATACCTTTGCTAATCTTATACAATTCCCTAAGTTTTGGGACGAGGATTGGCTCAAAGTAGCAATTGATGAGTTGGATAGTCGTAAAATGACCCCTGACGAAAAGGCATCATTAGAAATGCTTATTGCTCGTAACGCTGAATCTGTGAAAGCGGAGAGTAAGAAAATAAAACAAGCTGTTGATGTAAAGACCCTTGAAACTGTAACAAAAGCATTAGCAAAAGGTCTTGATATTCAAACGGTTGCAGATATTGCAGATGTTTCGACGGATTTTGTTTTATCCGTTCAGCGACAACTTTCTGCCAATTGATTAATTTTCCAACCATTTACTATCCAGTAAAATAAAAAACATTTCTATCAAGTTGATACAAAAATCACGGCTCTCGCTGTGATTTTCTTTTTGGCTTAAATTCCCAAAATCCGTTCTTCTACGATTCTTTTCAAGGATTCTGTGGGAATATTTGTTTCCAAATCCATAATCTCCAAACCGTTTCGTCCTTCGAGGTGGAAAATTAAATCGAAGGTTTCATCCATGTTTTTTTCAATTTCAAAGTATGGAAAATATGGATTTTCTTTTACTGTCCGAACAGCATAAATTTTATTTAGGAAGTCTGTCGAATGTGATGGGATTTGTGCAGGGTATTACTTTGTTGCAATAGCACTTTAAGGAGTAAATTTTAAAAAAAAGGACAAGAGATTGCTCCTTTTTTTTGTGGGGATTACCAAATAATAAGATTTTTGGTTGATTTTTTTGGATAAATTGCTAAAAATAGTTTAAAATGAATATTTTTGATTTTAGTCAATCAATATTTTAAAACTAAAATTTATTAAAAATGAAAATATTACGTCCCTTTTTTATCATTTGTATTGTAGTCATAGCAAATAATGCTTTTTCTCAAATAAAATTTGGGTATATCAAAAACTACAAAAACTTTCCAAGTGAACTTTTCATTTTTGGACATTTTAAAAAGGATTCAATAAAATCAGAAAACGGGGAATACATGTATAATGTCAAAAAGTTTTATTTTCTTAGTGAAGCCTTAATTGCGGGCAAACGAAAATCGCAAGATGTTGCAAGAATGAATATTAATGGGAAAGATTTAATTTTTGAATCAAAAGTTAGAAAACGAGATGGAGATAATGACATGACTTCTGGAACTACTTGGTTTCAAAATGAAAAGGGTTATAAATTAAAATATGAAGAAGCAGAAATTCACAAAGAAGGAGAATATTCCTATCCAACAAAGATCAAATTAACTGTATTTTATAAAAATCAAAGAAACTCAATATTCCTTGACTATGAATCAATTGGAGGTTAATGTTATTTAAATCAAATTTTTACTTTACGAATTCCCTTTTTAATTTAAAAACCGAAATATAATGGAAAAAGAACAAAAAAAATTTGAAGAAGTAACACTTTACAACTTTGTAAGTATGAGAAGCCCTCAAAATCGAGAAAAAGATGATGAGGATATGAAAATTGATTTTATTTACTGTGATTTGATTTTTGACAATAAAGACAAAAAATTAAAGTCTGATGAAGTAGCAAAAATCAATGAGATCAAAGAGGAAATAATATACTTTGATGACCTTTATGGCAATCTACCTCCCAATTTATCAGAACTTAATGACCATTTTATGAAAATCATTGATTTTGGTAAAACTTTAAACGAGTATAGATATAAAGATATAAATTTTTATAAAATTCACAAGGAACTGTTAAAGGTTGAATATACTGATGAAAATTTGGTAATCGAAATCAAAAGAATTACGTGGAAGACGTTAATTAGAATTACAAAATCTGGCGGAGAGTTAAAACTAAAGCAAGCATTGATTAATATTTTGAGAATTTTTCATTTGAAAAAGAATGTAAAACTAATATCTGATCCAGAATACAGGGAAGATATTCCTTTTTTCAAAAGGCTGATTGATGCACAAGTAGTTATACCCAAGGAATTATTTCCGAAGGAAGAAACGTTCTTTTTTGGTGAAAGAATAAAGCAATTTCAGGTTGACCCAAAAACTATAAAAAGAGTAGGTATTAATAATAAAATATTATCCTTAAAAAATTTAATTGAAAAATTTAATTTTGATGATGCAAAAAAAGAACAATTAAAAACAGAGTTAGACTTTAATAGTGGCATTAGAAGTACAATTAAGGAGAGTATTTCTAACGATATATATAAAACCCCTTTTTTTACTAAATTATTAATACAAGAAAGTAAGGGATTTTTAACCATCAATTTTGATGAAATCTATTTCTCAAAAACAAAAAAAATTATTGAAATTGAAATTACTTTGATAAAAGATACAATATTCAAGATAGATAAAAAAACTGATAACGTTAGAGATGCAGGAGCATCCTTTGATTTGAAGGATGGAGAAGTAAATAAAGTAATCAGTACAAATAGTGATGATATACTATTAAAAGGTAAAATTACCCTATTAAATAATTTCACCTATTTTTTTGAAATAACACTTAACCGTAGTAATCCTTCAATACAAGCTGGTATTTTGGATTACAGTAATGACGGAGTTTTGATAATTGATGATAGTAATGATTTCTATGGACAAGCATTTGCCCCTTCTGGTTATGGCGTAAAACAACTTGGAATATTAGAGTACAGACGGGTAGTATCAACAATTAGCAGATATGTGCCTGCAGAAGTTTCAAAAATTGAGAATGTAATGGCAAGTGAATACAGAGAACTTGCTACAGTAAAAGAACTTACAAAAGAAGTAACTGACTTTGAAAGTACGGAGGAATCTACTGAAAAAGAAAACGAAAGTGTAAGCACAGATAGATTTCAGATGCAAAATGAAATCTCTAAAATATTTGAAGATCAGAAAACTGATAAATTTGATAGTAAATTTAGTTATGGTGCTGATTCCACAAAGTTAGAAATAAGTTATGGCACATCAACTGTGAATAGTAAAACGGAAAGTAACAAACAAGCAATTACAACCGCTAAAGAAGTTACAAACAAAGCTGTTGAAAAAGTATTTACCAAAGTAAGAAAAGAAAGAACTGTAAAAGTGACGGAACGGTTTACAGAATCGAACAAACATGGGTTTGATAATCGAGGAAATACTAATCACGTTTCAGGGGTTTATAGGCATATAAACGCAGTTTATAGAAACCAAATCCAGAACTATGGAAGAAGGCTATTATATGAGTTTGCAATTCCTGAACCTGCATTATTTCACAGATTGGCTATTTTACAAGATGACAATTTATCAAAATTAATAAAGAATCTACCCAAACCACCTGTTCTTGAAGAACAAGGAATTAAAGGATATTCAGATATTACCGAGGAGACAGATTTAGATTTTCTATCTAAACTATTTGAAGTAAAGGGATTATTGCCTCTTCCAGTTAAAAATCAGAAAGTTTTAGATAACGAACATTTTAGCATTGGAAGTAATGACTTTCATAATCCGACAGAATTCTCATTCCTTGAATACCCACCTTCAAGTGATATTAGAAGGAATATAGTTTTGAATGACGGCTATCATCCAAAATTTTTCGATTATCAATTCTTTGGCAGAAATGAGTCTGAGCCATTTACAGAATTTAATACAGCCCCTGGATTAAATGGAGTAATTTTTTTAGTAATTGGAGATAGGAAAATTGAAATAGGGAGTCTTAGTGGTGGTGATTCCGTCAGTAAATCAGCTATTAATCAACAAATTAGCTTTAATAGTAATTCTAAATTTTTAGATTGGTATATTATTGCAAATGATATTCATGCACTAAATTTTAAAATTTCAATAAATATTGAGATAGACGAAAATTATAAAGTTCAAGTTCAAAAGAATAATTATGATATTTTGAAAAGAAAATCTGAGGAACTTTCTAATGACTATTTTACAGCGTTAAAAAAAATCATTGAAGATAATCCAATAGTTGATAAATATCAAGAAACGGATAAAGCCTATATTCAAAATATATCATTAAGGAAACAATGTATTTCATATTTAATTAGAGATGACCCTAAAAATTTACTACGTAAAATGGGACAAGATATGTATGAAAAAGATACAAGAAATGACCTTAAAAAATTAAAAATTCATTTGTCATCTCAACTGAATGAATATACCGCTTTTGCAAGATTTTTAGAACAAGCCTTTGATTGGAATATGATGAGTTACTCCTATTATCCATTTTATTGGGCTGATGAGGATGAATGGAAATTATTGTATAATTTATATGATGATAATACTGAGTTTAAAAAATTCCTACAAGCTGGAATGGCAAGAGTAATCGTAAGTGTTAAACTGGGATTTGAAAAAGCTGTAATGCAGTATATGCTAACAGGTAAAATTTGGGAAGGTGGTGATGTGCCTACCTATGGTAGCTCAATGTTTCTTTCCATTGCCGCAGAATTAAAAGAAGACCCAAATTATACCATAGAAGGTACTTGGGAAACAGTATTGCCTACAAATTTAATAGCACTTCAAAAGAGTGGAGTTGCAATTGATCAAGAAGGATTACCAAATTTAGAATTTAGTCAAGACTTAGGAAACATGGTTGAAGGTTCAAGTAAGTTTCCAAAAAGAAAAAAGTTTTTAGGGATATTTTAATGCAAATGATATGGAAGACATAAATTTTGAGTTAGCAGAGAAGCTTGGCTACAAAAGACCTAAAAGCCTTTTTGAGAAAAATATTGATTCATTAAGAAAAGTTTCAGAAGGTATAAAAAAAGAAGAATTAATAAACTTTATAGCAGGATTTGTAAATCAATATGAAAAGACGTATTTAATTTATCCTGACGGCAATATTGAACAGTACTCTGCAGATTATAAAATTGCAAAATCAAATAGTAACACAGTAGAGAATAAAATTGCATATTACTATATTAGCGGTATAAATTTATATTTTGTTTGTGCCGTTGATTATTTAAATATTTTGCAAATTGATTCTGTTAGACCTAATAAAGATCAGAAAGCCAAGATTATTATTCCTAACAATTACTTAAATGATAAACAAGAGAATTATTATAGAATTGATGCTTTTGGAAATACAATTGTTGATGAGTCTTTAGATGCAATAAATAGGTTTTCATTGGGTAAAAATATAAATTCAAATTCAAAATTTTATGTTGAAGGTAACCCATTTTCGAATTGGGGGAATTCCCATACAGTTCAAGAATATTCGGTATATGATAAGCCGGCTTTATTGATTCGAATACCTTATGAAATTAAAGTTTATTTGAAAAATGGCAGGTACATTTCTCATGAATTTAGAAACACACTGAGAAATTATACAAATCCCGATTTATTTGCAGGTTATATTGGAGTTTTGTTTGAGATGCTTAACTATAAATTAACTTGTACTGGTAGTTGCTTTAAAGATGGCTCTGGTTACCCAAGTGTATCACACATTAATGGAAAAGCATTTGATATGGAAAAGAAAAGCACCGATCCAACTGTTGAGTTGACAACAAATGAAATAAATTTAGTCAAAGCATTTAATAACTTTCACTTTCAAATTTTATACACTAATAAAACTTGTTATAATCAATTAAAAGATTTAATAAACGGAATGAAAATTAGTGTTGTAAATGGACATGATGACCACTTGCATTTTGGGAATTTCAATAGTGACAAAATAATTCGAAGAAAAAAGATATTTGTTAATGACCCAAAACCCCAGCTAATGAGGGTTTGAATTCTCATCAATAGTTAAATTCTGGTCGGAATAGATGCTATTACTAAATAAAATGAATACTTTTGAACAAGAAAAAAACGAAATCAAATGCCAAATAATAATCAAAATGATAAAAGAATTGGAACGTATATTTTTGGATCTATTTTACTCTTATTTTTCATAGGTGTATTTGCTTTTGCACCAGACAAATTGCCCATATTTAAACAAAGAATGATCGCAATTTCATCTGCTTTGCTCTCTGGTCTATTTACATATTTTTTTACTGGGAATATAAAACTAACAGCAGAGTCATCAACCACAAAATTTGGAAAAATTGTGATTCAAGCTACTTCGGGTATTGCTGTTTTTATTTTAGTTTTAATTTGGTGGCTGAGCCCCAACGCTCCAATTGATACAGATGAGAAGTTAAAGTCAATTTGGGAACAAATTTCAAAAGTTGAAATTCAAGATATAAGTGCCAAGGTTACTTATCAAATTGCAGATAATATTGATGTTCCAGAAATTTTCAGAAATAATTCTCAGCTGGAACTGAAAATAATTGAAAATAGTGAATTAGACACAACAAATATTAAGGGCTGGAGAAACGACTTCTTTATTTCAGATAAGTCACTTGAAATAGTATCTGCAAATCAAACCTTTAATAGGCAAGTGAATAATACTACTGATGGGGTTACAGTGAACCTTATAAGAGAATATAATAGGTTTACTGGACAACTTTACAGTTTAGAAAATTTGCAAAAATGGTCAAAATCAAGTTTTGAGGCTATAATTCGAGTAAGCGAAACTAATAAATGGCTTGATACCTTAGCCAGTAATGAAAATTCGGACTTTTACATATCGAGGGAAAAGTTCAACAATTATTACATTGTGTCCGAATCACAAAAAAAAGCTGGGAATCGCAAGAAGATTATCATATATATGTACACCCAATAACTGCAACTCTTGAAATTTTTGTCAATGGAACTTCAATAGGAAAAGCAGTGGGAATAGTAGTCAAAGTAAAAGAATGGGATGAAGATGTTAGAAATCTTTTTGTCATTAAGTTCCCAGTTACTAAATTAAATACTTAAATTATTTCGTACATTTTCAAATCTAATTGATTATTTTATTTCCTGAGTTGCAAGTTCAGATGCATTACATAATTTAAAAGTTAACTAATCCGCCATTATGCAACTAAGTGGTTCAATCAATCAAACAACACAAAAGTTAATGTCCTTGTATTAAAAATTATGAAGAAATTTCATATTTGAATTATTTTTAAATTTGGGAAAGAGTGCAACATCACGTTAATTTAATCTATGAAAGCATCACATTCAACGACGCACCCAATTCAATACCCTCAATTTTGGGATGAAGAATGGCTCGATAAAGCTATCCAAGAATTAGATACCCGTGCCATGAGTCCCGAAGAAAGGCTTCAATTTGAAATGACTATTTCTGCCAATGCTTTGGCGGTAAAAAATGAACAAAGGAAAATTGCCAAAGGAATTCTTGAAGCAAAGATTGAGAGTATTACAAAATCATTAAAGCGTGGGAAACTTACGATTGAAGAAATAGCGGAGGATAATAGTGTGGATGTTGATTTTGTGATTGATATTCAGCAAAAAATGGGTAGTTCAAAATAACATTTCTTATACAGTAAAATACAAAACATTTCTATCAAGTTGATACAAAAATCACAGCTCTCGCTGTGATTTTCTTTTTGGCTTAAATTTCCAAAATCCGTGCTTCCACAATTCTTTTCAAGGATTCTCTGGGTATATTGGTTTCTAAATCTACAATGTCTAAACCGTTTCGTCCTTGCAGATAAAAGATCAAATCAAAGGTTTTATCCCTATTTTTCTCAATTTCAAAGTATGAAAAATAGGGATTTCCATTGACCGTAAAACCCAAAGAGGAATCGCTGAGTTTTAGGTCTTTATTGTCGCAATGTCCT
>JAYUOX010000411.1:0-24154 GCA_043760595.1 Cytophagales bacterium | reverse complement strand
GCGATGATATTACCCGTCCTAAAAATCTTCAAAACGATTACGCCCGTGATGATATGTATTATTATACTTCTGTTGGATTGACGTATAAGTTTATTAAGGTTATTTGTCCCAAGTAGTTTTGGTAGATTGGTTACTGGGCAACTGGTTATTGGTTTATTGGTTACTGGATAACGGTTACTGATGATAAATATATTTTCTCCGATAATTAGCTCTCCAATAACCAATTCCCTAATAATTAATAAACCAATTCCCCACTCACCAATTCCCCAATTCCCAGTAACCAATAACCAATCTCCTTTTATCCTATCTCATTATTACGTAAATTTGTAATCTCGTTTTTACTGCCTCCTCAGAGAAGTATTTTATTCGCTCTCTTTAACGACAACGTATTGAAAATCAATTATTTGTATAATTTTAGTCTAAATTTTACCATTTTGTTATTTTTGGTAAATAATCAAAAATTATTACGTATTTGAATAATAAAATTTGGTAGTGCAAGCCAAACGACATACCATAAAAAGTCATTCTGTTAAATTGTGTTAAATCAGTGAAGGAACAATTAGATAAAAACAATCTACCAAAACACATTGCCGTTATCATGGACGGGAACGGACGTTGGGCAAAACAACAAGGTTTCGTGGACAGGGTTTTTGGACATCGTAATGCCCTAAAAGCAGTCAAAGAAGTAATAGAAGGTTGTGGAGAATTAGGAATTGGATATTTGACTTTGTACGCTTTCTCAACCGAAAACTGGAATCGCCCGAAGGCAGAAGTAGATGCTTTGATGATATTATTAGTAAAAACCATCAAAGACGAATTGCCCACGATGCAAAAAAATAATGTTCGCCTTGATACTATTGGAGCAACTGATACCTTACCCGAAAGTTCACAAAGAGAACTAAAAAGTGCCATTGATGCTACAAAAAATAACACAGGATTAACAGTAGTCTTGGCATTGTCATACAGTGGAAAATGGGATATTGTAAACACGACCAAAAAGCTGATTAAACAAGTTCAAAGAGGCGAAATAGCCCTTGAAGATGTAAATGAGCAACTTTTTGAAGAAAATTTAGATACCCGAGGCATTCCAAATCCTGATTTGATGATACGCACAGGTGGCGACCACCGCATCAGTAACTTCATGCTTTGGCAATTGGCTTATGCCGAGTTGTTCATTTTTGAAGAACTATTCTGGCCCGATTTCCGTAGAGAACATTTACACGAAGCCATTTTAGATTATCAAGACCGTGAACGAAGATTTGGAAAAACCTCGGAGCAACTAAAAAAATAAAGTTCTACCATGACACATACTGGAATAGATGTACAACAGGTTTCAACTGGGACGCATAGTCCTGTTTATTCGGACTCCATTAACAAGTTTCCAACCTGTTTGTCGGACTCCACTAACAGATTGGAAACCTGTTATACTCTTACATCCATTATCAATCATAGTTGAATCAAAACTAATTACAGATTAAGAATCAAATGCTCTTTTGAGCTAACAATAAAATGAAAAAATATACACTACTACTTTCTTTTATCCTGATTTCGTTTCTCTCGCAAGCACAATTGCGTGGAGCGTTGGGGCAGCGAGCCAACACCCCAAGTGCTACTGAATTGAACTATGCCGAACCCAAGGAATACGAAATCGTGGAGATAACCACCACAGGATCAAAGTATTACGACGGAAATTCTATGGTTTCGTTGTCGGGACTGAGGGTGGGTGATAAAGTCAAAGTGCCAGGAGATGCCGTTTCTTCAGCCATCAAAAAATTGATGGGACAAGGTATCTTGGAAGAAGTACAGATAGACGCATCCAAAATAGAAGGAGATAAAATCTGGTTGAATATCGTCATCAAAGAACGTCCAAGACTATTTAAACTTATATACTCAGGCATCCGCAAGGGCGAACAAGAAACCTTGAACGATAAAGTAAAAGCCTACAAAGGTAAAATCGTAACTGCCACTGTCAAGAAAAATATTGACTTGGCGATTCGTAAATTTTATCAAGACAAAGGGTATTTGAACGTAGCTATTAAGATTGCTGAAAAAACGGATTCTCTCCGTGGCAACAACGCCACCATGAAAATAGATATTGTAAAGGGAGCAAAGGTGAAAGTTTCTAAAATTGAGTTGGTCGGTGTAACAGAGTTATCAGAAGGAACAGTTCGTAAAAAATTAAAAGAAACCAAACAAAAGGCTTTTTACAGAATATTCAGTCCTTCAAAATATATTCCAAAGAAATTTGAGGAAGATAAAGATAAATTGCTGGCGTTTTATAACAAAAAAGGCTACCGTGATGCTCAGATTTTGATGGATTCAGTTTATAAAGACAGTGATAAAACCGTAAAAATCATCATGAAAATTGATGAAGGCAAACAGTATCACTACCGCAATATCCGTTGGGAAGGAAACTATATCTACCCTGATTCAGTCCTGACCGAAGTCTTAGGCGTAAAAAAAGGAGATGTTTATAATGTAGAAGATTTAGAAAAACGCTTAAACGGAAAACCCCAGGAAGACGTAAGTTCGGCTTACATGGACAATGGTTATTTGTTTTATCAATGTGAACCCGTAGAAACTGCCGTAGCGGGTGATTCTATTGACATTACTTTCAGAATCAACGAAGGAAAACAAGCTACTATCAACAAAGTAATCCTAAACGGAAACACCAAAACTTCTGACCACGTAGTAATGCGAGAAATCAGGACATTGCCAGGGCAAAAATTCAGTAAATCAGCCATCATTCGTACCGTTCGTGAACTTTCAACGATTGGGTATTTCAATCCTGAAAAAATCTCCCCAAACCCAATCCCAAAGCAAGATGGAACGGTGGATATTGAGTATAACGTAGAAGAAAAACCCTCTGACCAAATAGAATTATCTGGTGGATGGGGTGGCTATATTGGTTTTGTAGGAACTTTAGGCGTAACGTTTAATAATTTTTCAGCAAGAAATATTACAAATCTGAGTGCTTGGAAACCCCTTCCTGCGGGAGATGGACAAAAATTATCCATCCGTTTTCAAGCCAATGGTGCTTCATTTCAAAACTATTCGTTGTCATTTACAGAGCCGTGGTTGGGAGGTAAAAAACCTAATTCGTTCTCTGTATCATTGAGTCGTAGTATTTCATATCCCTATAAAATCCAACAGTACAATCAACTTCAAGGCAATGGTTTTGGACAAGGTGGACAGTTTGGTGGTGGACAATTCGGTGGTGGACAGTTTGGTGGGGGACAGTTTGGTGGTGGACAATTTGGCGGTGGACAATTTGGCGGGGCAAACTTAAATGCTCCCGCAGATAGTGCTTCGCAGGCACAAGCTGATGCACACTTCAATAGTACATCGCTTTCGTTTAGTCTTGGAAAACGCTTGAAATGGCCCGATGATTATTTCTCGTTGAGTAACTCATTATCATTTCAATTAATTGATGTACAAAATCTCCCTTCTTACGGTTACCCAGAAGGACTATCGGTTTCAGCGTCATTTGTAACTAATTTTTCAAGAAACAGTATTGATAATCCGACCTTTCCAAGGTCAGGGTCGAGTTTCTCATTAACTGCTTCACTGACACCTCCGTATTCGTTATTTGGAGGAAATAATAGTAACCTGATTGAATACCACAAATGGATGTTTGATGCTTCATGGTTTACGCCAATCACGAGTAAGTTGGTTTTCCACATGAGAACCCACTTAGGATTCTTAGGTTCATATAGCCCCAGTAAGGATGTTACCCGTTTTGAGCGTTTTGACTTAGGAGGTTCAGGTATGCAGACTGGCTTCAATGTAATCAGTAGAGATATTATCGCCCTTCGTGGGTACAAAGATAGGGCATTAGGCTCACAAGGGTCTGTACCTTCGGGGGGTATTGCCTACAACAAATTCGTGATGGAAGTACGTTATCCAGTATCATTAAATCCATCGGCAACCATTTTCTTATTGGGTTTTGCAGAAGGTGGCAACAATTTTGCTAACTATACAGATTACAATCCATTCAAATTATACAAATCAGCGGGCTTCGGAGCAAGAATCTTCATGCCAGCCTTCGGTATGATTGGTATTGATTATGGATTTGCGTTTGATAAAATCCCAGGTGTTCCAGATGGTGGTCAGCAGGCATTTACGTTTTCTATTGGACAGCAGATTAGGTAGTTATTAGTTTATAGATGTTAGAGAATAGTTATTAGAGATTTTATAAATGGATATAATTATCATCTATTCTCTATCCTCTGCTCTCTATTATCTATTCTCTGAAAATTTGTTAATGTTTTGTTAAAGAATTGTCCATCACAATATGAGAATTGCAAGTACGTTAATCATTGCAAATAGGGGTAAATAATTATTTGATTGTCTGAATTATGACCCAATAATAAATTATAAATACCAAGAAAACGTATGTAATAATTTAATAGTCAGTGAGTTATAAATTTATCGTTCATTATTTACTATCTATCATTTTGATAACGTGTTACTAAAAACCAATAAAGCCGTGAAAAAGAAGATATTTTTATTAATTTTGCCATTCTTTTGTGTTACCCTTTCTCTGAATGCTCAGAAATTTGGCTACATTGATACAGAATACATCACTTCAAAAATGCCAGAATATCAAACTGCCCAAGCAGAAATTGAGAAACTGACCAGCAAGTGGATAAAAGAAGTATCAGACAAAAGTGATGAAGTAGTAAAATTAGAGAAAAGCTATCGGGCAGAAGAAATCCTTTTGACCGAAGAAATGAAACAACAACGCCTCAGAGCCATTTCTGACAAGGAAAAAGAAGCCAAAGATTTACAAAATAAAGTCTTTGGATTTAACGGCGAATTGCTCAAAAAAAAACAGGATATTATGAAACCTGTTTTGGACGAAGTAGCCAAGGCAGTTGAAAAAATAGCACGTTCCAAAAAATTAGATTTTCTTTTTGATAAATCATCCGATGGTTTAGCGATGCTTTATACCAACCCGATCCATGATTATACGGATTATATTTTGGAAGAATTAGGCATCTCCCCCGACCAATTAAAGGAAAAGGAAAGAGAAGAAAACGAAGCTAAAACCAGTGAAGAACCCAAGGAAAGTGACGTTAAAGAAAAACCCAAGTCAAATAGAAAAAATACAGTAACCCCAAAGAAAGAGTAAAACCAACCAGAATAATAAAAAAAATGAGAAACAAATTTTTAATTGCTTTATTCGCATTCTTCGTATTAGCCGTGGCTAATGTAAATGCACAACAAAAAATCGGTTACATTAGCTTAGACTACATCTTGGCTCAAATGCCCGAAGCAAAACAAGTAGAGGCAGAATTGACGGCTACTAAGACTCAGTACGACAATATGTACCAAGCCAAAGTAAAGGACTTTCAAACGAAATTGGCTGATTATGAGAAAAACGGACAAACAATGGATGCCGTCATCAAAGCTGATAGAGAGAAAGAGTTACAAGGCTTGCAAGGACAAATCGAAGAGTTTCGTCAAACATCATCTACTTCATTACAGAAAAAACAACAACAATTGCTGCAGCCTTTGTTGAAGAAAGTAGAAGACAATATGCACGCAACAGCTAAGGAAAATGGGTTTGCTTTTGTATTTAATTATGATGCAGGACAAGGCACAACGCCAATCGTATTGCACGCACCAGACGATGCCAACATTTCTGACTTAATCTTGAAAAAGATGGGCGTAACGCCTAAGCCAATGGCACCACCAACGGCAACGCCAGCAACAACAACACCAGCAGGTGCGGCTCCAAAGAAGAACTAAAATTTTCATTTTGAGTATAACAAAAATCCCTCTCAGATTAGATTTGAGAGGGATTTTTGTTTGGCAGATTCTACGCCATACTGTAGCTCGAGGTAGTACTCCGAGAAATTGGACTCCGATTCTCGAAGTACCACTTCGAGCTACAGTATCATAACATTTCTTTGAATATTCAGCAATGCCAAACATCTTTCATTTTCCTTTGTTAATTTTACAGAATAACAAATCCACAACATTATGGTAATCATCATCGGAGCAGGCATCGCAGGTTTGACCTGTGCAAAATATTTGAAAGATAGAGGAATCCAATCCCTAATTTTGGAAGCATCCGATGGCATAGGAGGGCGTGTACGTACTGACACACATGAGGGTTTTCTGTTGGACAGAGGTTTCCAGATTTTACTCACCGCTTATCCCGAGGCTGAAAGATTATTGAACTATGAAACCCTTGGTTTACAAGCGTTTACGTCAGGAGCAATGATTCGGGATGTTCAAAAAAATGATTTTTCGGTGATGGCAAATCCTTTCAAAGAACCTTCCAAAGTATGGTCATCATTGACTTCAAATGTGGGTACTTTAACTGATAAAATGAGAGTCTTGCGTTTGATTCTTGATACCAATAATGTTCAAGAAGAAATATTTGAAAATCAAGGAGTTAGTACGGTTGAATACTTACAAAATTATGGATTTTCTGATAAGATGATTCAGCAGTTTTTTAGACCATTTTTTGGGGGTGTTTTCTTGGAAAATGATTTGAATACGTCTTCTAACTTTTTTAAATATATCTTTGGAAAATTCTACGAAGGTGATGCTGTAATTCCCGCCAAAGGCATTCAACAAATCTCAGAACAAATTGCCAAAATGCTATACGTTGGAACGGTGAAATTGAACACAAGAGTGGTTAAAATTGAGGAAAATTATGTGTATTTAGAAAATGGGGATAGGCTCTACGGAGAGAAAATAGTTTTGGCAACTGATGGTTTTCAGGCGGATAAATTATTAGGTCAAAATCTCGAAAGAAAGTTTAATTCCACTACTTGCACGTACTTCTCAGCCGAGCATTCGCCTTTGAAAGAAAAGATGTTGGCACTCAACCCAAACCGTGCTTCGATGATACATAATCTTTGTGTACCGAGTGATATTGCTCCTGCTTATGCACCCAAAGGAAAATCCTTGATTTCGGTTTCAACGCATGGCTTTGATTTGTACGATAAAGATGAACTGGCGAAGAATATCAAACGTGAATTGACCACTTGGTTTGGGAAAGAAGTAGAGACTTGGCAACACCTCAGAACCTATCATATTCCGCAGGCATTGCCAAGTTTTGGCGTGAATCAAAATGGAGATAACTCCTTGAAATTGAGTGAGATACTCTATCAATGTGGCGATACTACGGCATATCCATCTCTGAATGCGGCAATGGCTACAGGACGGAAAGTAGCGGAGATGATTTAACTTATTTCAGATAGTTACTAAAAATACCGCCCAATCAAGGGATTATCTACAATTAACCGTTTGATTTTCAGAGGGTTAATCGCTCCCTGTTTTTGATAAACGATTTTGCCATTGGGTTCTACCAGGAGCGTGTAAGGTAATGCACCTTGCCATTTTGGATCAACTAATTCAATCAATTTATAGACATCATCAGAGTTATAAATATAGTTTTTGCTGGATGCTTGGAGTTTTTTCAAGGTGGTCAAAGCCTTCTGTTTCCTGTCGGGTTTATCAGCACAAATGGTTATAAATTCAAAATCACGACCACGATACATTCGGTTAATATCCAGAAAATCAGGCAGTTCCGCTACGCAAGGTCCGCACCAAGTTGCCCAAACATTGATTAATCTTAATTTGCCAGAATCATTTTTGAGTAACTTTTTTAACCCCTCATCATCAATACTTTCAATACTTACGGGTTCTTTTGCCCAGCTTTCTTTTTCGGTATTGGCTAAGGTTTCTTTTGATGCCCATTTTACTGAACAACCAAAGGTTTTTGTTTTTTCTACCGCTACTTTTTGCCCTGCTAACAAGGCTTCAATGGCGTTGCGAGTATCGAAAGTATTGGGTGTTTTGGAAGGTTTTTCTACATCATCAATCCGTCCTGAATAACGTAGTACACGTTTTTCGTCAAAAATAAAAACGTGAGGAGTAGCAACAGGACCGTATTTTTTAGAAGCAATTTCGGTATCTCCATCGTATAGATACGGAAAGTTGAAAGCGGCATCTTTGGCTCTCAGAACCATATCTTGATAGGTATCGCCCAAGTCGGTATAACCCATTTCGTCTAAGCGAAGACCAATGGCTGAGTTGGGTGAAATTGCTACCACTTGCACGCCTTTTGTTTTATAATCGGAGGTCAATTTCTTCAAACGTGCTTCATACGCCTGAGCCGTTGGGCAATGATTACAGGTAAAAACCACAACCAAAATCTTAGCCTTAGCAAACGATTGTAAGGAATACATTTTACCATCAACGCTTTTTAAGTTGAAATCAGGGGCTTGCGAACCAATTTCGAGGGTTGGAATATCCTCTGATGTGAAGGAAAATAAAAAACTGATAAAAAAGAGGGTCAATAATTTTTTCATGGTTTTTGTTTTTAGGAAATAATTACATTACAAATCGCAAAACGCTCGGGTGAGGTTTTGTAATTAAATTTACTAAATTTACTTGAAATAAACATCCTGTACTATGCAAGACCTTTCAGTTACCGTTATCCAGACCTCACTCTATTGGGAAAATCCAACGGCTAATTTGGCAAATATAGAAGAGAAGATTGCTACGATTTCTACTCAATCTGACCTCATTATTTTGCCCGAAATGTTTACTACGGGTTTTACGATGAATGTAAAAACGGTGGCAGAACCCATGAATCTCACAACTTTTAAGTGGATGAAACAGCAAGCCAAACAAACGGGGGCGGTTATTACAGGAAGTTATATCGTAAAAGAAGAAGATAAATATTACAATAGATTGCTCTGGATGCGTCCAGACGGAACTTTTGAGCAATACGACAAACGTCATCTTTTCAGAATGGGCGGCGAGCATCATCATTATACCCAAGGCACAGAAAGATTAATCGTAGATCTAAAAGGATGGAAAGTCTGTCCGTTGATTTGTTATGATTTAAGATTTCCTGTTTGGTCGAGAAACGCTGTTGAGGAGGAAGGAAGGAAGGAGGAAAGGAGAAAGGAAAATGGGAAACAGGAAACGGAAGCAGGAAGTAAGGAGAAGGGAGAAGGGAGAAAGGAAGGGAATATATTATCTGACAACCTCATACTTAATACCTCATACCTCATACCTACATTAACTTACGATTTACTTATTTACGTAGCTAATTGGCCAAAGGTTCGCTCGCAGGTTTGGGATGTGCTTTTGCAGGCAAGGGCTTTGGAAAACCAGTGTTATTGTATTGGCGTAAACCGAGTTGGAACGGACGGAATGGGCTTGAATTATTCGGGAAATTCTGCCATTATTGATTTTAAGGGCAATAAATTATTTCATCAGAAAGATACGGAAGTAATTAATAATCAGCTACTTAGTAAGCAAGAATTAGAGAATTTTAGAACAAAATTTCCTGCGTATTTGGATGCGGATGCGTTTGAGATTATTTGATTATGACCGTTTTTCTTTGACTTGTTCGGACTGTCATCCCGACGTAGGAGGGAACTGTTATTTCATATCTTCAATCGTAATTTTGAGTAAATTCGACAGTTCCCTCCTACCTCGGGATGACAAATCCATATAAACCATTAGCTAATTCCTTAATTTTATGACAAAAAAATACCTCTTAATCTTCTCCATCCTCCTAAACATCAGTCTATTAACCCTCATTTTTCAGTTCAGAGACAAAATACAAGAACGATTTTTTCCTCCTGAAAAAGTTAATATTCTATTCATCGGAGACTCTATTTTTGCTAAAGAAAACTGGAATATTCTCTTGGGTAGAAATGATATTCAAAGTGTGGCTTTTGGCGGGGCAATGACCCAGCAAATATTGTGGAGTTTGGAAGAAGGATTATTAAATTCCGAACCCAAAATGGTAGTCTTAGAAGGTGGAATCAACGACTTGCGGGCGGGTGTGCCTACACTAAGAATATTTGAAAATTATCAAAAAATAATTGCTATTTTAGAGAAAAATAAAGTTAAAATTATTGCTCATCTTGTTATTTATACCACTGATAATCAAGCAATTAACCGTGAAATCGTTACATTAAATGCTTTGCTCAAAAAATATTTTTCTGAAAAACATATTGAGTATATTGACATGAATTTATATCTTTCTAAGAATAACACTTTACTGCCAAAATTCTCTCCTGATGGGATTCATTTGAAGAAAGAAGCCTACGGAATTTGGGCAGAAGTATTGAAGCAAAAATTATAGATTAAGTAGTTAATTCTATTTAATCGACGCTTTGAATTTCGTAACACAGACGTCAGTCTGTAATTTATGGTGTAAAATATAGACTGAAGTCTGTGTTACGAAAAATATCCCCCAAAATATAAATGTCGAATACTTAAGGATGACTACTTACTTGAAACTTAAACCAATAACCCATTCCTCAATGACCAATCCCGAGTAACTAAACCGCCACAGGGGCTTTAATCCCAGGATATGGGTCGTAGTTTAGTAATTCAAAATCTTCATATTTGAAGTTGAAAATATCCTTTATTTCTGGATTAATTTTCATGGTGGGCAATACCCGAGGCTCACGGGCGAGTTGGGTATTTACTTGTTCGTAATGATTTGAATAAATGTGTGTATCGCCACCCGTCCAGACAAAATCGCCTACCTCCAAATCGCAAACTTGGGCAATCATCATCGTCAAAAGGGCATAAGAAGCAATGTTGAAAGGCACGCCCAAAAACACATCCGCCGAGCGTTGATACAACTGACACGACAATTTATTATCGGCTACATAAAACTGAAAAAGGGCATGGCAAGGCATCAGAGCCATTTCTGATAACTCACCCACGTTCCAAGCACTCACGATGATACGGCGTGAATCGGGGCTTTTCTTTAAGGTTTCGATTACTTCTTTTAGCTGGTCAATGACTTTCCCGTCGGGGGTCGTCCAGCTTCGCCATTGTTTGCCATAAACAGGTCCCAAATCTCCGTTTTCATCCGCCCATTCATCCCAAATTTTTACGCCATTATCGGTTAAATATTTGATATTAGTATCGCCATTGATAAACCACAATAATTCGTGAATGATAGATTTTAGGTGGACTTTTTTGGTAGTTACCATCGGGAAACCGTCATTGAGGTTGAACCGCATCTGATACCCAAAAACGGAAGTCGTGCCTGTGCCTGTACGGTCAGTTTTTTGAGTACCATTTTCGAGAATATGTTTTAGGAGGGAATGATATTGTTGCATTAGTTACTGGTTATTAGTTGTTGGTTATTAGTTACTGGGGAATTGGTTATTAAAAAAATGATTATTGGTTATTAGTAATCATAAATACCCAATGACCCGACTCGCCAGTAGCTGATAACCAGTAACTAATAACCATCCCAAAATTACAGGCAAAAAAATAATCCTGCAAGATTTGTTTCAATCTTACAGGATTCTCTATTCTGATGTGTTGTTTCTTGGAGATTAAGCCGCTTTTTTAGTAGCTTTTTTCTCTGATTTCTTTTCAACTTTTGCTTCTTTTTCCGTGTCTGCACAGCATTTAGTAGCTTTTTCGCCTTTTTTGCAACATCCAGCTTGCGTTTTTTCACACTTTGCATTTTTGTCTTTATCCTTATCGCCAGCCAATGAGACATTTGCTACGAAAGCCAATAATGATAAACCTAAGATTACTTTTTTCATGTTTTTAAGTATTTATTGTGATTTTTGATATTAACGTAAATATGAATAATTCATTGCAAAAATCGTGCAAAGATTTATTTAACCTCCTCCACTGAAACCCGCATACTCAATAATTCCATATCCCCAAATTGACTTGCAAGAGCTACATCATTGGCATCTCGTCCACGGGCAATGACAACTCTATTACCCTTCGGAGTGTCTTGGGTCGCATCAAAAATATACCATTTGTCGCCCACGTATGCCTCAAACCATGCGTGTAAATCCATGGGCTTGAGTTCGTGGAGATAGCCCACGACCATACGAGCGGGAATGCTCAAACTTCGGCAAAGTGCCATGCAAAGATGCGTAAAATCACGGCAAACACCTGATCTGCTGACACTTACGTCATAAGCGGAGGTGGACGATGAACTACGCCCATACTCAAAATGAATATTATCTTTTACCCACTGACGAATAGCATCTACTTGGGCGTAACCCAAAGGAAGGTTCTGGGTAATTTCGGAAGCTAACGAATACAGTTTATCCGATTCACAATAACGACTTGGCAATAGGTAAATAATGGCTTCGCTGGGGAGATTTTCTACGGAAACAAAACCCGCCTCAAAATCAACATCGAGTTCATCTTTGACCTCCGCAATTGCCGAAGTATCAATCGTTAGTTTTCCGATGGACGTGATAAATCTTTGGCATAAATTACCATAAAAATCTTGGTACTCAGAAATGGATAGGTTTGGGGAAAGATGATAGTTTTCTTCGATAATTTGTTGCTCTGAGCCATTCTGAGGGCGAAGCATCAAAATAAGAGGGGCATTTTCAAGACATTCATAAACGAGCTGACAAGCAACTTTTAATTTCATTTGGTGGTTGGGAAAAAGTATTCACAAAGGTAAATTTTCCCCATCAGAAACAATACGAAATGTTAGAATATTCGATAATTTAATTTTGCGGAAAGGAGAGCGTCTCCGCCAACTTCTCTGTAATTTTTTTGAGAATGAAATCCCCAGAAATTAATATCACTACTTCTATCAGAAATTTGGTCAAATTCTCCTAATGATGTAGGTTTTGTAATGGTATTAGACCTTCGTGTAACACCCAGACCTGCGTAAAATTCTAAGAAAAAACGAGAACTTAACGTATAAACTTTTCCATATTTAAAATATATACCCCAAACTTGATTGGTAGCACTTGCAGAAGTACGTTCATAATAATTGTACTGATTTGGACCAAGTTGCCCTCTACCAATAGTTATGGGCGTATCGTAGGTATTAGTTCGATTAAAAAACTCCAAACCCCAAAATTGATTTCCTCTGGATTTTGAAGAAGCAAAAGGTCTTTCGTACCAACGTAAATCCAGTCGATAACGTTGGGAAATTTCACCATCATAGTACGATTTTCCCTTTTGATGCGATGCCATTTCTGAATCTCCATAGGCATAATCAAAACCAACAGTCATTTTTTGAGTAAGATTAGTTTCAAGTCCAAATTGAACTGCTGCATGAGTCCCAAAATACATCAACGGAGCAAATTTTACGACTAAATACTGATGAAAAACGGTATCTTTTTCCTGTGCCAAAGAAGTTATCTGGCAGAATATTAGGACGGATATTAATGGAATTATATACCCCATCCTAAATCCTTCCCCTTTAAGGGAAGGACTTTCCCAACGAGGGTATAAAGCCCTTTCCCTTTGAGGGGAAAGGGTTGGGATAGGGGTATTTTCAACTCGTGTCCATGAATATTTAGTTCCAAAAATTAAGAATAGATGTTTCATTATTCGATGGGTATATTGCTAAGAAGTTTGAGGGTTTTTGGGTCGCTATAATCGTACTGATAGATGCCATTTTTGCCCGTTACGATGAGTTTTTTGTCGTTTGGAATAACATCATATGAAATCACATCTTTCAAAAATTCTCTTTCTACGGGTTTCAGCGAATCGGTTAAATCAAAGGATTTTAACCCAAAATTTCCTTCACAAATAAATAGATTATTGCCATCCACTGCCAATCCGTGCGGATTTTGCATAGGTAGCGTTTTAATCAATTTAGGGTTACTTGGGTCTTTTATATCCACAATATCCAAAGAGTTTTGCCCTCGTGTACATCCTGTACCACTTCTCAGCGTAACGTAGGCGTAATTGCCTTGTACCACCACGGGGTCGCAGCTAAATATGTGGGTAAAAGTGGATAACAATTTAGGATTGGTTTGGTCTTGATTATCAAAGATTTTCATGCCCGTAGTTGTACCGATAAATAGCATATTTTTGTAAGGAAAAATAGTCTCCGCTCCAAAGCCTAATTTGATGGTTTTGAGTTTAGTTGGCACGGACGGAGTCGTATTGATGTCAAAAACATTCATATCAAAATCACTGACGGTGTAAAGAACACCCTCGCCCAATGTAAATCGAGCCAACGAACCGCCCTGTCCATTGCCCGTTGGCGAAACGCCCTCACCCGATTGTTGTTGGCAATTTTGGAAGAAAAATACGCCCAAAATCATGAGTAAAGTCTGTATCTTTTTCATCGGTAGCAGTTGAATTTAAGAGTTTTAAAATCTGGACTGTTATAATCAATTTTTTCCCAACCTATTACCGTGCCTTTGGAATTATTGACACATTCAAAGCTAACGCCCGTGTAAGGAGGAAACTCTTGATTAACAAAAATATCCTTCATCCGATTCAATAATTTCGCTTCGGAGGGTTTGGCAACGTCAAAACTCAACAAATCCGTATAATTATCGGCATACAAAATTGACCCTCTGATAGCAATATCAACATTGCCAGGAATCTGGATAAACGCAATTTTTAGGGGGTTTTTAGGGTCTTTATTGTTGAAAATGTGTACGCCTTTATTTACTTCATTCACGAACAAATATCCATCTTTGATATAGATTTTGCCTGGCATTTTGAGGGCTTGGGGCGTTGTAAGGAATACCTTTTCGATTTCGGTACGATTCACGTATATGGGGCGATAAGTTGTGGAAGGATAAGGCACTCCTTCATTATTTCTGAAACAACTCATAGACCCAAATATCATTGCGGAGAATAATAAGATTTTTTTCATGTATGATAGCGTTTGTAGGTATGACGAAACTGAGTAAGAATAGGTTGCATCCTTTATTTTAATTCTTTCTCAGCAAATTGTATCATTTTATCCAAAGTCTCCGACCAAACCGACCAATCGTGTGTTTGGTCGGGGTAGAATACATATTCAAAATTGTGAAAAGAAATTAGACCTATTTTTTTGTAAGCCTCTGATTGTTCGGATGTAACGATGGCATCTTTTCCTCCATAAAATGCAATTGTGGGAACGCCAAACCTCTTAATTTGATAGAATGGGCTTACTTTTTGATATTCTTCTGGTGCTACGGCAAACGATTTTCCTATCATTTGTGTGATATTCGTCCCTATGATTCCCTCTCTAATTTTCTTATTTGTCAAATCAACGGGAGGAGCAATGCCACATACTCCTGTTACCAATCTGTCTGAATCAGCCGTTTGGGCGTACATTATTGCTAAATGCCCGCCCGCACTCATACCTACTAATAGAAATTTTGACGAAATTCCCAACTCATTGGATTGTTTAGCTACTTTTTTGAGCAATTTATCAATATCTTCTAATTGTTGTTTATAGCTTATCCCTGCTCCGTTCACCAACCGATAATTTGTATTGATGATGGCACAGTTTACTCTTTTTGCTTTTAATTCATCCACTACAAAATTCAAGGCTGATTTATCGCCCGAACTCCACGCCCCGCCGTGTAATAGCACAATGACAGGATTGCGGGTGTTGCGGAGGCTGGGTAAGTAGAGGTCATATTGTTGGCTGGGGCTACTTCCGTAAGAATTATTCAAATTGTTTTGGTAAGACAGTATATTTTCTGTCAAATCAAGGTTTGATTTCGGAATAATTAAGTTGAGATCATGGTTGCTACAACTCGAAAAAAAGATAAGTAGGGCAAGTAATTGAAAAAGTCCTTTCATGACAATTTAGGTTGGCAAATATTTGAAAAGTGTTATGAAAGAAAGGATGGGAGATTTTTACACAAAGGTCAATATTTGATTATTTCTTTGCAATCACATGAAGAGGTGAAATTGAGCGATTTTATATCGTATAATGATGTGATGAGGGAATATGTAGAACTTCCTCTCGCCAACGTCAGACAGGTTTGGAGGATGAAAAAGGGCGGGTAAAAAGTGGGCAATAGACAATTAGTAATCAACAATTAGTAATAAATAATGAGGGTTCTTATACGATTTATGCAGGAACTAACGTCGTGAAGGTTTAACCCACAGTGTAACTGCTCCACGGCGTTGATTATCGAATAATTTTTCCGTATAAATCATGAAAAAACCACAATGAATAGTTTGTTATCAAGAAACAGTAGACCTGGAAACTGACCATTGCTAATTGTTTATTGATAATTGTTCATTGTCTATTGCTTTTCCCCAGGGAGGGTATATTTAAACTTCGTTTTACCCGATTTTTTATCTTTCTTACCGTCATATTTTTTCTTTTTGCCATTGCCAAAAGCCTGCCAAGGATAATGCTTTTTGGTAGTTACCCACGAAAACGCCGCTCGTGGTCTATAAGCTCCTCCTTCGTGTTTATGTTCGGTGGACACTCTACAAGATTGTTCGGGGCAACGCCTCGCCCAAAGACAAGAACTTAAAATTTGACAAGCAAAGATTAAAACAACAAAATATAATAGCTTTCTGAATCTCATGGATAAGGATTTTGATTTTTAACAAAATTAGGAAAATAATCTCGCAGATGAAAAACGAAAAAACAATATGATTATTTGATTTTGAGGGCTGTTTTCCTTTCATCATAATGCTACAGTTACTCCATTGAAATCAAGAAATTTACCGAATATTCAACGATAATTACCATAAACTCAATAATGATACCATTCACTCATTAAAAAGAACACAATCAATAGTTTCCGTATAAACTTTGTCATATAAATCACTGGAAATCATTGGTTTAGTAAAAATCATTATTTCATTAACTTTAAAAATAAAACTTACCATGAAAAAACTATTGATTCCCTTCTTCCTTCTTGGACTATTGATTAATGCTTGTAAAAAAGATGATGCAGTTACAGCCTCAGAAACCCCGCTTGCCAGTTTTTTTGCTGATAGTACCATTAAATTTGGAGCCAAAGTTGTGAATAGTGCATACTACGAATATGGACAAAGATTTCAAGTATCTAAGGCTGGAAAAATTACTAAATTAGGCGTTAGAACACCAAGTCCAGGAGTCTATCGCCTTGCTATCTGGGATGTTGCCGCCAAAACACTAATCAGTCAAAAAACGGTTGAACTAACCTCTGGCAATATTCAAACTTGGGGAGATATAACGCCTCAACCGCTGGAAGCTAACAAACAGTATTATATCACTTACTTGTCGAATAATTGGAATTATGCTTCTCCTAAAACAGGGTCAATTTTCTCTTATCCAATTGTGAAAGGTAGTGTTGTTCTTTTAGCTTACGGATATGCTTTAAGTGCAATGGGAGCAGCCCCAAAATATCCCACAACTGAACCTACGACTTACATCGCAGGGTTTGTAGACTTCACTTTTATCCCTAATTGATAGTAGATAAGTAGGGGTTAGGATTAGGTGTTGGGGGTTAGTACAATAACCAGTTGATTACCAATATCTTACATAAATACAAAACGTCGTTTAAATGTACACGGCTACTTACTTTCTTTCAAAGGCACTCTCAAATCCACATTGAGAGTGCCTTTATTTTATGTCCACACGAAAAGATGGTTTATTACACCCAATTCATTATTTTTATGGAAACAAAAACCATAATAATGAAAAACAAACTCACAGCACTTTTTTTCTTAATTTGCTTTGAAGGATTTGCACAGACAAAATCCCTCAAAAACTCCCCTCTCCTATCCGATGCCACGCCCGAAAGTGTAGGAATGTCCACTGAACGCATTACACGTATGGACAATATTTTCCAAAATGCCGTCAATAATAACGAAGTCCCAGGCGTGGCAGCAATCGTGATTAGAAACGGAAAAATTATTTATCATAAAGCCTTCGGAATGGCTGATAATCAGAGCAA
This sequence comes from Cytophagales bacterium, assembly GCA_043760595.1. Classification (GTDB taxonomy): domain Bacteria; phylum Bacteroidota; class Bacteroidia; order Cytophagales; family Spirosomataceae; genus Arcicella. The sequence goes on along the minus strand of JAYUOX010000411.1, from coordinate 6,512 downwards.
TAGGGCTTTGAAGAAGGATGATATTTTCAGAATAGCGTCCATGAGCAAAGCCATTACCTCCACTGCCGTAATGATGCTTTGGGAAGAAGGGAAATTTCAATTAGATGACCCCATTTCAAAATATATTCCAGAGTTCAAAAATCCGACTTTGATTAAATCCTTTAGTTTCAGAGATAGCTCATACACCCCCGAACCAGCCAAAAACGAAATTACCATCCGACACCTTTTGAGCCACACTTCGGGTATTGGGTATGGTGTGATTGATGGCGATGAACGTTTTAAAGCCATCTATAAAAAAGCAGGTATCACAGATTTATTCACGACTGAATCTGTAAAAATTGGTGAAAGTGTCAAGAAATTAGCAAAACTACCATTACATCATAATCCAGGCGAAAAATTTACGTATTCAGAAGGATTGGACGTTTTGGGCTATTTTATCGAAGTTGTTTCGGGAACGTCATTTGATGAATTTCTCAGAAAAAGAATGTTTGAACCTTTGGGAATGAGTGATACCTATTTTTATTTACCAGATACCAAATCCCCACGTTTAGTCTCTGTTCAACGTCCCAATAAAGACGGACAATGGGAGAAATTTCCTGTAACTTTCTACGATACTGATTATCCCATAAAAGGAGCAAAAACCTTCTTTTCGGGCGGTGCAGGGCTTTCGAGTACCGCAAAAGATTATGCTACTTTCCTACAATTATACCTCAATCAAGGAGAAATGGAAGGTAAAAGATACTTGAGTCGGACTACCATTGATGCTATTCTGTCCAATCAAACCGAAACACTTTTTGGCGGAGAAAAAGGTGATAGTTTCTTCGGATTAGCTTATAGTGTCCTCAGAGTAAACGGAGAAGCCAAGGGCGGTGCAGGTAGCGAAGGTGCGTTCACGTGGGGAGGGTATTTCAACACCAATTATTTCGCCGACCCCAAAGAAAAAATCATTGGCGTAATTATGAAACAAACACAACAAACCAAAGGTGATAATTTGAATGCTTTATTCAGACAATTAATTTATCAGAGCTTGGATGATTAACAATGACTACTTATGAACTTTACTTAGTTTCAAAATTGTTCTTTTGAAATATAATCAATTAAAAAATGCAAGTAGAATTAGTAAGATTAGACGATGCCTTTCATTTTGAGGCAAAAGGAGCGTCGGGCGTACCCGTACACATAGACGCTGCCGAGGACATCGGTGGACATAATGCAGGCTCTCGCCCGATGGAATTATTGTTGATGGGCTTGGGCGGTTGCACAGCGATTGACGTATTGTTGATTATGAAAAAACAACGTCAAGTGGTAGAAGATTTAAAGATTTCTGTCTCAGGCGAGCGTGAAAAAATTGAAGGAACGGAAATGACTCCGTTTCGTAAAATCAATGTTCATTTCAAATTCAAAGGTAACCTTTCGGAAGACAAAGCCCAAAAAGCTATCGTAATGTCGATGGAAAAGTATTGTTCTGCCACGGCTCAATTTAGTGCTACGGCGGAAATTACGCATAGTTTTGAGATTGAAGGATAAATAAAAAGGCTATTTCTACAACAGAAATAGCCTTTTTATTTAAAATATCACTATAAATTACGCCACCACCGAACTCATAACTTCCGTTTGTTTGCGGATTGATTCTAAGTGGACTAACTTAAACAATTCTTCCACAAATTCTGGGTATAAACCCAAACCCGATGCTTGTTTAGCACGGTCAGCGTGAACTTGCTTCCAACGGTCAAGTTGTAGAACTGCCACATTATTATCACGTTTGTATTCTCCTAACTTCTCAACGATTGACATACGAGTTGCCAATACTTCCATTAATTCACGGTCAATATTATCAATCTTAGAACGCATCGCTGCTAATTCGTCCGTAAAATCAGCCCCATAATTAGCTTGACGAACTTCTAAATCACGTAACATTTGTCCCAAAACCTCTGGCGTAACTTGCTGAGAAGCATCCGACCATGCGGCATCTGGATCACGGTGGGTTTCGATAATCATACCATCGTAGTTTAAATCCAAGATTCTCTGCGACAATTCCATCAACAATGAACGCTTGCCTGCCATGTGCGAGGGGTCGCCAATCATTGGTAATTGAGGGAATAACCGCTTCATCTCCACGGCTAATTGCCACATTGGAGAATTACGATATTTAGTTTCTTGGGCATTAGAAAATCCACGGTGGATTGCTCCTAATTTCCTCAGACCCGAGTTTTGTAAACGTTCAAAAGCACCAACCCAGAGAGCTAAATCTGGATTCACAGGATTTTTGACCAATACAGGAATATCAACGCCTTTCAAAGCATCAGCTAAATCCTGAACATTGAATGGATTTACGGTGGTTCTTGCACCAATCCAAAGCACGTCCACACCATATTTCAATGACAATTCAACGTGTTCGGGCGTAGCTACTTCACAAGCCAATGGCAGTCCTGTTTGTTTTTTTGCCTCTACGAGCCATTTCAAGGCTGGTTCTCCCATTCCTTCAAAACTCCCTGGACGTGTACGAGGCTTCCATACACCTGCACGCATGATGTGGGCGTAACCTTCGGCTTTAATTTGGTTGGCAGTTTCCAACACTTGCTCTTCGGTTTCGGCTGAACATGGTCCAGCAATTATCAAAGGTTTGCCGTCAGTGTTGATCCATTCCTGCATCGGCGTTATGTCTAAATTCGCATTCATTCGGTTAACTTTATTCGTTATACTTTAAAACAATTTTTAATCACAAAATGTAAGATATACAATCAAAATTTTATTGTTACTTTACAAAAAAATAACGTCTAAAATACAATAAAAACGTACAGTTTTGTTACGCTCAAAAATTTAATTTAACAAAACGCATTTTTGTATTATTCTAATATACTATCTTTGCACGTTTTGTAAAATAATCGAAGATACTCTAAATCACATCAAACTGATAAACACACATTAAAACATTTTCAGTTTTCAAAATATCACAAAATTATTAAGTCTGTAACATGACCAAAATGCCAACCACCAAACCCATCACGATGTCTCCAAAAGTTAGTTTTGAAGACACCTCCGTTGCTTTTTCTTCAAAATCTAACTTACAGTTAAAGAAGGTGTACTTGATATTTGCAAGTATGAATCAGAATTGGCTTGTAAAGTTAGGGACTTTTTTCATCAAACTCTTTCTTTTTCTCCATTTTCCGATAAAAAAATTGATAAAAATAACTGTGTTTGAGCAGTTTTGCGGTGGAGAAAATCTGCAGGAATGTAATAAAACCATAGAAAATTTGGACAAAGCCCATATCGGCACAATTTTGGATTATTCCGTTGAAGGTGAAGATGACGAAAAAAGTTTCGACAGGACAGCCAAAGAAATATTATTAACGATAGAAAAAGCGAATCAAAACTTGGCAATTCCTTTTGCAGTTTTCAAGATTACGGGTATCGGAAGTGCTGAATTATTAGAGAAAGTTCAGAACGAAGAAGAATTGTATGATGAAGAAAAGCAGGCTTTTGAGTTAATCCGTACACGGATTGATGCGTTGTGTGGAAGAGCTGCGATTCTAAACGTAAGAATTTTTATTGATGCCGAAGAATCTTGGATTCAAGATTCTATTGACAAACTGACTTACGAAATGATGGAAAAATATAATCATGATAGATGTGTGGTATATAATACTTTTCAGATGTATCGCAAGGATATGTTGGATAATTTGAAGATAGCTACCGAACACGCTCGTGCGAATCAATACCATCTCGGCGTGAAATTGGTGAGAGGGGCATACATGGAAAAGGAACGTCAACGGTCTCACGAAAATAATTATTGTGAACCCGTACACGAAACCAAGGCAGACACCGACCATGATTTTAATACTGGCATGGAATATACCGTTGAAAATCGTGATGTTATTTCAGTTTGTGTAGGTACTCACAACGAATATAGTTGTAAACTCTTGGTTGATATGATGAACCAAAACCATATTAGTCCCTCTGATTCTCACTTCTATTTTGCTCAATTACTGGGTATGTCAGATAATATTTCTTTCAATCTTTCAAAATCTGGATATAACGTAGCCAAATATGTACCTTATGGTCCTGTGGATGCGGTTATGCCATATTTATTTCGCCGTGCCGAAGAGAATACGTCGGTGGCAGGGCAAGTAAGCCGTGAATTTGGACTCGTCAAAAGAGAAATTGTGAGAAGAAAGAGATTAGTATCTCAGAAGAAATAAATTGAATTTGACGATTAGTTAATTTGAAGATGAATGTAGATAATTTTCGTAAGAAGCCACAGATTTACGCAATTTGAAAATTTGACGATTAGTTAATTTGAAGATGAATGTAGATAATTTTCGTAAGAAGCCACAGATTTAGTCAATTTGTGGCTTCTTTATTTAGTATCTTTGCCGAGTAGTTCAGTTATCAGTAAGCAGTTATCAGTAAACAGTTATCAATAAATAAGAATTATAACTATTTGTAATTTTTAATTCTTATTTACAACTAACGGTACATTGAACAACTGTTAATTGACAGCTGTTAATTGATAACTGTTAATTGTTAATTGAAATATGTTTCGTTCTCCGTACAAATATTTTTGGCTTACGCTTTTGCTCATTGTTATTGACCAAGTGATAAAATATTGCGTTCATCGTTATTTGATGTATGAAGGCAATGAAGTGAATGTTTTTGGACATTGGTTCAAACTTCATTACGTCTTAAATGACGGTATGGCTTTTGGTATGAAATTATCTTTTCTTGGTCAATATGCCAAAATTGTACTGAGTCTTTTTAGGCTCGTGGCAATGTTGGGAATAGGGTACTATTTAGTCAAGTTAGCCCAAAAGGATGCCCATGAGGGGCTTTTGTGGAGCATTGCTGCTATTTTAGGCGGAGCAATCGGAAACGTAGTTGATAGTACATTTTACGGAAAATTGATTGGTAATCATCCTCCTACTTCGCCTACGCCGTGGTTTCATGGACAGGTAATTGATATGTTTTTCTTTGATCCCTACCAAGGTTGGATTCCTGATTGGGTGCCTTTTTGGGGTGGTTCTTGGTATTCGACTCCGATATTTAATTTTGCGGATGCTTCAATTTTCTGTGGGGTAGTTACTATTTTAATCTTTCAGAATAAGTTTTTTGACCAACCCAAGAAAGAGAACCTTGTCGAAGAACAAGTAATTGAAAATGAGGGGGTTATTAGTAAAATTGAAGATGTTAGTACAGAAGAAAAGGAATAAGAAAAAGCCTTCATTGTTCAAAACGATGAAGGCTTTTTCTTTATTTAACTACCTCAATTTCAAACGCTAAGGGAGTATCGGCAGGAATATCCACGTAGGTAAATTTAGGTAATTTTGTTGTTGTGTCTATCACTACTTTACCCATACTATCTTTCACGACTACTCTTCCTTTTGCATTAACTGTCCCATAAGGTTTAGTAGCTCCGTAACCTATCAATGAAGTAAAAATGATTATTGCTTTTTCTCCCCTTTTCATCTGTGAGACACCCGCATCCAGTCCTGTGAGTACTCTACCTGAACCCAAGACAAAAGTCAGAGGATAATTATCGAAAATACTTGTCTTTCCATTTAAGAATTTTCCTACTGAATTGATGGTTACGTCTTTTCCTTTACTCAATGTATCCGCTTTATTGGGGTTTATTTTCGTAAAAAATACATACAAAACTGAATCTGAATCAACTATTGCTCTGAGAACTTTATTTTTGATTAGTACAGAATCTTTGATATATGTTTTTATTTGTTCTCTTTCGGTTTTAGGTTCAACCTCGCTACTCTTGCACGATAGTATAAACACAAAAGTCCCTAATAAAAGAAATGACAAACCAGACTTGAACATAAATTTTGAGTTTATATGAAACCTAAGATTTCTATTTTGCTGAAACAACTTCAATATCAAAAATCAAAGGGGCATACCCTGGAATAGTCCCAGACCCCGACCCACTTGAACCATAGCCCAATACTGATGGAAAAATAAGAGTTGCTTTCTCTCCGATTCTCATTTTGGCGATACCTTCGTCAAAACCTGGGACTACTTGCCCTCCCAAAAGTGTAAATCCGAAAGTGCCTGCATCAAATTGTTTATCAGACAATAATCTTCCTGCATAATTTACTGTTACGTATTGCCCCTTAACCAATTTTGCTCCTGCGGCATTGGCTTTTGTTAGGATATAGCGTAACCCTGTCGAAGATTTTTCGGTTACGGTCAATTTTTTTGTAATAATATACTCTTCAATTTTTTGATTCTCTTGTTCTGGCGTAAGCACCTCATCACTACTACAAGCTGTGATAAAACCTAAAAAAAGCATGGTGAAAAATAATTTTGATTTTAACATTTGAGTGGATTTTAATTGTTTGACAAAGGTAAACGTTTTCACCTGATTAAAGATAAAGAGGTTTTTGTTTTATAAATTTTTGTAAGTAACTGATGTTACGCAAAGGAAAGTCCGAAGGACTTAAATATGAATAACCGTATGTGAAACATACGGAAAAGGTCTGGAATTAACCAAACCCTGAAAGGGTTAAATA
>JAYUOX010000410.1:0-7933 GCA_043760595.1 Cytophagales bacterium | reverse complement strand
AGTTTTGATTCCTAATAATCATGAAATATTTAAGGATGTTAAGAAAATATTTGTAAAAGAATTATCTGTTTTATCCTTGAAAGAACCCGCCAGAGCCACTATTTCTGAAAACGGCGAAGTAATTATGGCAATTGCAAATTACGGAAAAGGCAGAGTTTTTGCTCTCGGCGACCCTTGGATTTATAACGAATACCTCAACGGAAAACGCCTTCCAATGGAATTTGAAAACTTTAAAGCTGCCAAGAATTTGGTGGTTTGGTTATTGAAATAATGACTCATGAGATTTGCCAACTCTTCAAAATTGGCAAATCTGAAACCCCAAAAACCAATGAAAAAAATAATCATAATCTTCGCATTATTTTTCCTAAATTTCACCTTTATCAACGCTCAATCAGCCAATGAAATGAAGGTTGTAGAAGCCGTTTCCATGCTCAGACAAGCCTTGATTGATGCGGATAAAACCGCTCTTGAAAAAATCCTTCACGAAGATTTGAGTTATGGACATTCGAGTGGTACAATTGAAACAAAAACCATGTTAATTACTTCATTGACTTCGAATGAATCTGATTTTAAAACGATGGATTTGACTGACCAAATTATTAAAATTGTGGGTAAAAATGCCATTGTTAGGCATAAATTATTTGCTGAAACTGCCAATAAAGGCGTTGCCAGTATTGCAAAATTGTATGTTTTAATGGTCTTTACAAAAGTGAAAGGTAATTGGATTTTATTGGCTCGTCAGGCGGCGAAGATTGTGTAAATAGGTATGAATTATGAGGCGTTTTTAGGTATGAGGTCATAGGTATGAGATATTGGGTCGTAGATTTAGAGCAAAATCTAAATTTATGACCTATTTCTATGCAATAAATCTGTGAAATAAAGTTGATTCTTTTCTGTTGTAATCTTGTACCTCATACCTACAACCTCATAACTCATACCTAAAAACGCCTCATAATTCATACCCCAATCCACAATCCCCAATATACTAATCCCCATTTTTGGCACGTTATTTGTTTTTCGTTCAGCAACCTTACTGAGTGATGTAAAAAACTATTCTGCCTAAGAAGCAATCCGATTATGAACAAAATTTTCCACATAGCATCCGTTATGGTAATGCTCGTTTTGCTTACCTGTGGACACACACACGCACAAGCAAAGTTAAAAGCCGCCAATCGTCAGTTTGAAAATCTGAGCTATATCGACGCTATCCGTCTGTATGAGGAGTTTCTTCGTGATGCAAAAGACCCTGTACAACGTGGTGAAGGACTCAAAAAATTAGCTTATTGTTACCGCAAAATGCAAGATTCTCGTAATGCTGAACGGGCTTATGCTGACCTCATTCGTGATTATCCAGACGTAGAATCTGAGAATTTTCTCTATTACGCACAGGCATTGGCTTCCAATCAAAAATACAAAGAATCCCAAAAATATTATTCAATTTACGGTGAAAAACAAACTACCGATTTAAGAGCAAAGCGTAATACAATTGCTCTGATGGACATGGGACGTTTCTACCGTGATTCTTCTTCTTACAAGGTTCAGTATCTTCCTATCAACTCACGTCAGGCAGATTTTAGTCCAATGTTTTATAAGGGAGGATTGGTATTTTGTTCAGCCAGAGATGAATCAGGAGCAATAAAAAGGGTATTCGGATGGAATCAGACACCCTTTTTAGATTTATACTTTGTTTCAGACACCGCCCAATTAAGTATAAAAAATGGGTTGCAGTCTGCTCAAGCACTTGGTGGTATGTCGTCCAGTAATGCTGATGCAGCCGTAGTAGTTCCAGAAGGTAAATTAACAAAAATTGAAGAGTTTAGTCGAGTGTTAAATACCAAATACCACGAAGGTCCGATGACGTTTTTCAAAGGAGAACAAAAAGTAGTTTTAACCAGAAATAATTACAATAAAGGCAAAGCCAGAGAAGCAAAAGACGGCACAAACCGTTTGAAACTTTACACCGCAGATTTAGCAAAAGATACGTGGGGAAATGTCAAAGAAGTACCTTTCAATTCAGACGAATATTCAACGGGACACCCAGCACTTACGCCCGATAATACCAAGATGTATTTTGTCTCGGATATGCCAGGAGGTTACGGGGGGACGGATTTATACATCGTAGAATACAATGGTGGAAGTTGGGGAACGCCAGTAAATTTGGGCAAAGAAATCAATACAGAGGGCAACGAAATGTTCCCGTATGTGGATGATGCAGGTAATTTATATTTTTCGTCAGACGGACACGAAGGCATTGGAGGTCTGGACCTTTTTTATGCCGAGATGAAAGAAGGTATTGCCATCAAAGGCGTAACTAATTTGGGAGCTCCTATGAATTCTGAAAAAGATGATTTTGGACTAATTACTGATGTAGGACGCAATTCAGGCTTCTTCGCATCGAACAGAAAAAGAGGAATCCATGATGATAACATTTATAGTTTCAGAAGAGAATGTCGTCCGTTAAATTTGATTGTGTATGATGCCACAACCAAAACACCACTCGAAAATGTGGATATTAGAAGTGTAATTAACGGTGAAAATCAAGATTTGAAGGTTTCGGGCGTAGATGGTTCGACCTCAATATGCTTGCAATCAGAATCAGAATATGAATTCAAAGCTATCAAAGAAGGCTATCAAATGAATTCAATTACGTATTCAACAAAAAGTAATTCAGGGCAACAAACTACTTTGGAGATGTATTTAGAGAAATCTAATTCATCGGTATTAAAAGGAGTAGTAAAGTCCGAAGTTAATCAGAAACCTATTTCGGGTGTACAAGTTACGCTTGAAAATCAGAAAGATAAGAGTACGCAAACCGTTGTAACGGGTCAGGATGGTGGTTATGAATTTGAAGTAAAACCTGGGGCAGACCATAAATTGACGGCAACAAAAGACAAATACGCAACCAATAATGAGACTATCAGAAAAGTGGGTAAAAATCCAACGCAATATCAGAACGTACAAGGAATGTATGGTGAAGGGGATATTTTTAAACTGAATAATATTTATTACGATTTAGACAAATTTTTCATCCGTACAGATGCCGCCAAAGAGTTAGATAGAACGGTTATGCCACTCTTGAAAAAATATCCAGACATGAAAGTCGAGATACGCTCACACACGGATGCACGCTCGGGGGATAGTTACAACATGCAACTCTCAGAGAATCGTGCCAGAGCCGTTGTGGATTATTTGACACAACGAGGAATCAGCCCAGAACGCTTAGTATCAAATGGTTACGGCGAAAGTGAGCCAACCAACGAGTGTGTGGACGGCGTACAATGTAACGAAAAACAGCATCAAGAAAACCGAAGAACAGAGTTTAGGATTCTGTCGGTAAAATAATATTTTTTTTCATTTTTAGTTTTTTAGGTTAGGTGAATAGTTTTACAAAATAGCTCCGTTTTGCGGGGCTTTTTTGTTGCATTTCATGTCGAAATCGTTATTTCTCTAAGTATCTTGCTCTCAATAAGTAATCTATAAAATCTGAATGACGCTTTGGTTTTATATAAACAGCTGATAATCAGTTGTTTGAATTGATAATTCCCAATCATCCCAGACTAATTACTACCTAAGTGTTTGGTTTGGGGTGTCTGTCATGTTGAACGAAGTGAAACATCGGATGTCGTGAGTTTTAGACAGATGTTTCACTTCATTCAACATGACAAAAATAACATAAACCATTTGTAAATGCGTACTTATTTGTTTTTTAAAGTTAAGCAGTTGTTCGTATTTATGAGCTTAATTACTTGAAAATCAATGATTTACAGTAAAAAAAACGTCGTTTAAATAGTATTGACTACTTATCAAATCTAAAAATGCAATTAGAAATTTGGCTTCAATAAATACTTTGCATAAAAATCATCAATCACTTTCACTGCCTCAGTGGGAGTGTCCACCAGAGCCACTAAATTCAAATCATCGGGACTAATGTACCCTTGGTCGAGCATCGTGTTTTGTACCCATTCAAACAGACCTCCCCAGTATTTCTTACCTACCAAAACCACGGGGAATCGGGCAATTTTTTTGGTTTGCATCAAGGTCAAAGACTCAAACATCTCGTCCAGCGTTCCGAAGCCCCCAGGCATAATGATAAACCCTTGTGAGTATTTGACAAACATCACTTTACGAACAAAGAAATACTCAAAATCAATACTTTTATCACGGTCAATATAATCGTTTGGTTTTTGTTCAAAAGGCAGCTCAATATTCAGTCCCACTGACTTTCCACCTTGTAATTTTGCTCCTTTGTTACCCGCTTCCATAATGCCTGGACCTCCGCCCGTAATAACTCCGTAGCCGTGACGTACTAATTTGGCGGCAATTTCTTCTGCCATCTGATAATACGGATTGTCGGGTTTTGTACGAGCCGAACCAAAAATGGAAACACAAGGACCAATCTTTGCTAATTTGTCGATGCCTTCCACAAATTCAGACATTACCTTGAAAATTCTCCAAGACTCTTCCGAGTGGATTTCCGACCATGTATGATCTACAAAGGCTTTTTTGATTTTTTCGTCTTCGCTCAATAGTCTTACGCTTTCTCTATCTGTCATAATAATTAATTTGTTGAATTGTTGAATTGTTGAATTGTTGGGAGTTAATCAAAAAATCAACAATCCAACAATTCAACAATTATATTTTGTCCGTAACTTTATAGTCTGACGGAATGAAATAACAAAAAAAAACGTTCTGTAGTTTAAATTACTTAAATTTTTTATGGAAAATAGTAAAAAAATAGCCATTGGAGGCGACCACGCAGGCTTTGAATATAAATCAGAATTGATAAAATTATTAACCGCCGAAGGTTACGAAGTCAAAGATTTTGGACCATTCAGTACTGCTTCGTGCGACTACGCAGACTTTGCCCATCCTGTAGCCTTAGCCATTGAAAATCAAGAGTTTAGGTTTGGGATTTTGTTATGTGGAAGTGCCAATGGCGTGGCAATCACCGCCAATAAACATCAAAAAATTCGGGCAGGATTAGCCTGGAATACGGAGGTGGCTTTGCTAATTCGTCAGCACAATGATGCTAATATTTTAGGAATCCCTGCCCGTTTTGTGAGTTTGGAAGAAGCCATCGAAATTACGAATGTGTTTCTTGAAACCGAATTTGAAGGTGGCAGACATCAGTTGAGGGTTGATAAAATTCCTTGTTGAAATACTGTATTTTATAACCTCGGAATCAGCATTGGCACATTTTTCTGATATTCTTCGTATTTTTTACCAAACACTTTTACCAATTTCTTCTCCTCAAAGTAAATCCCGATTCGGATATAAATACTCAGAAATAAGGCAGTTGTCAGATAATTTTCTGTAGAAAAAAATCCAAAACTTCCCCAAACAAAAAGTAAAATCCCTACGTATAATGGATGCCTGACAAATTCAGATAACCCTTCGGTGGAGAGTTCTGGTTGTCTTTTATTTTCTAAATCCGTTCCAATAAATTCTTTTAAATCATAATTTTTAAAAGAAAGGTACATCACAAAAATCCCCGAAGCCATCATTGTTCCTCCCAAAATCTGATTGAAAATAGAGTCTTCCATCAGCCTTTTTGAGCCTGATATTATTTGAAAATATAAAATCGGAATCAACAAAACAATCGCTAATCCATTGTAAATCAGTCGGTAATACTTTGTGGTGAACATTTTTTTGACGGTATCACCTGCTAATACAGAATGGATAATTCCGTAGCCCATCCAGAGTAAAGCTAAGATAATTTCGTTTTTCATTTTGATAAAAATATTTAACCTTCCCAAGGTTTTTGAACCCTTGGGAAGGTTTTTTAATCCTCTAACCTTTATAGAAAACCCATTTGGCAATTTCTTTCCAAGAGATTTTTTTGCCGTACATCAAAATACCCACACGATAGATTTTTCCAGCTAACCAAGTTGTCCCCATAAAACCGAGAACCAAGAAAAATAATGACAAGGCAATTTGCCAGTTGGGAACGCCAAAAGGCAAGCGAATCATCATATCAATGGGCGACGTAAGCGGAAACATCGAAGCCCAAAAAGCTAAGTTACCATTCGGATTTTTGGTAATTTCGGTAACCAACATAAAGGAAATTATGATTGGAATGGTAACGGGTAATAAAAATTGTTGAGCCTCGGAAGCATTTTCAACGGCAGCCCCAACCGCCGCAAAAAGCGAACTATAAATCAAATAACCACCAATATAAAATAGCAGAAAGCACAAAATTATCTTACCCAATGATATACTCTCAATGGTCTTAGAAACATCCGACAGGGGATTTTTATTGCTAAGATCTTTTTTCATTTTCTCAACTTCTGCTTTTGCAGCACCGCTTTTCTGCATGGATTGAGCTTTCTCTTCCATTTTGCCCGCCATCAGAGCCGTTGAAGCGGTTGAAGTTGCAAATGTCAAAACGCCCCACAATAAAAACTGAGTAATGCCGACCAAGCCCACGCCAATAATCTTGCCCATCATCAACTGAAAGGGTCTTACCGACGAAATCATTACTTCGATGATACGATTACTTTTTTCTTCGATAACACCGTTCATTACTTGTGAACCATACAAAATAGATGATATATACAAGATAAATCCAAAGAGTCCTCCCAGAATCATTGCTCCCGTTGAACTACTACTTTGTTCTTTTCCATCATCTTGTAGTGTGAATGTACTGGCACTTACGCTCACTTTATTATCTTCCAAAACCTTTAAATCAATGTTGGCATTTTTGAGTTTTATATTGCGTAATTCGGTCTGAATAGCATTTTCAATATCCTGCTGAATGCCAAATCCGATACTTTCTTTTCCAATCATCTTGACTCCGTCAGCATTAGACAAAATATCCTTCGGGATACTTACCAAAATATCAGCATCGCTTTTCTTGAGACTATCTTTTGCTACTGCATAAGAGTCATTGATAAATCGGTAAGTAATATCCCCTTCGGATTTTATTTTGTCTTTGAACAAACCGCTTTCATCCACAATTTCGACGGTTTTGGAATCATTAGAGTTCAATGCGAAATAAATAGGAATCGCATAAATACCCGCAATAAAAAAAGGGACGATGATTGAGGCAATCCAGAATGATTTTTTGCGTACCCGTGTGAGGTATTCTCGCTGTATAATTAGTAATATTTTGTCCATTTTGTGTAAGCCGATGCTTCCGCATCGGAAGTTATGTTTTAAGACCGATGTAGAAACATCGGATTACAATAATTCGTTAGCTTCTCCGCCTACGACTTTAATAAAAATGTCGTTGAAAGAAGGGATATTTTCGTTAAAAGATTTCAATTCTACTTGCTGAATCAATGAGCTAATTAGTTGATTTACAGGTATTTCTTGCGTATTACGTATGTGTGCCTGTATGATACCGTCTTCCAAAGTTTGAAAATTTAATACTTCAAAAATTGGGTTGTCATTGGGTAAATTTCCAGTAAATTGTATGGTATAAGAATTATCTTTAAAACGATTTTTTACTTCTTTTTTACCTCCGTGTAGCACTACTTTTGACTTATTTATCAAGGCAATATTATCACATAATTCCTCGACGGATTCCATGCGGTGAGTCGAAAAAATAATGGTTGTTCCCCGTTGTTTTAGTTCCAAAATTTCGTCCTTCAACAAATTGGCATTGATGGGGTCAAAACCCGAAAAAGGCTCATCCAAAATAATTAATTTAGGCTCATGGACGATGGTAGCGATGAACTGGGTTTTTTGTTGCATTCCTTTCGAGAGGTCTTCTACATTTTTGTCCCACCAATCTTTAATGTCAAACTTAATGAACCAAGCCTTCAATTTTTCTAATGCCTCGGCTTTTTTCATGCCCTTGAGTTGGGCAAGGTACAAAAGTTGTTCGCCGACTTTCATTTTTTTGTAAAGTCCACGTTCTTCGGGCAAATAGCCGATGTCTTCAATGTGTTTGGGTTGCAGTCGTTCACCATTTAGGATAATTTGCCCTTCA
>JAYUOX010000409.1:0-7955 GCA_043760595.1 Cytophagales bacterium | reverse complement strand
GCCATGTTATTGTCTTTTGGTATGATGGAAAAGTCAAATCACACAACAGCTAAAGTGAGTCATGACGCTACCAAAAAGCATAGTAAAACCATTCAGAAAACTATCAACACTAATGTCACTTGTGTGATTGTTAATTTATCATGTATGAGAGCACTTGCTTGTGGCGAAACGTTTGGAGGTCTCGTCAGAGATGCTATAAGATTAGAAGGTGCATTATGTGATTAATTTATTCACTATTCTGATGCAACCAAACAGCATTTAGAGATGTTTGTAGGATTAGAAAGTGTATTATGCGGATAATGTTAACTGTGGATATTTACTGAAAATTAAGTGTCCACAGTTAAAGTTAAAAGTCAATTATAAAATTCCCAATTTTTTACATTAGTTAATTATTTAAAATCTTATGAAGACATCAACTCTTCCCTTATGTTTAATTATAATTTTAAATTTTAATGTTTTTTCACAAACATCAAAAGATAAAGCCTATCTCTTTGTTCGCTACGATGAAACTTCCATATCAGATACAACAGATTTACAGAAAAAGAATTACGATGTTATGGGCTTAGAAATTGGAAAATCTATGAGTAGATTTTATAGTATTTCTTTTGAAGAAACTCAAAAAGCGTTAGTTGAGCAATTAAAGCAAACCAATAGCCTTGATTTTAGGGCATTGAAAACCCCAAAAAACCGAAGAGGAAAAGAGAGAGTTATTTACAAAAATTATGCTGATAAGCAAATAACATCAATGGAGAATTTGGGGCTTTTTGACTATACCGTCAAAGAACCTACTTTAAGCATTGATTGGCAAATTCAAAATGATACAATGAAAATTATTGGCTATACTTGCCAAAAAGCAATTTGTCAATTTAAAGGTCGTAATTATGAGGTTTGGTTTACTTCTTCTATCAATGTGAGTGAAGGACCTTGGAAATTTACAGGTTTGCCAGGTTTAATTTTGAAAATTGTAGAAACCAGAGGACATTTTATTTTTGAATGTAAAGGGATCGAAAAAGTTGATTATGAAATACCTACACCCATCGAGAAAGGAGAAAAAGTTTCAAAAGCACAGTTTTTTGCATTAAATAAATTATTTATGGACGACCCTTTACCATTTTTAAGTAACGGAAAAGGTGGTAGTAGTTTCACTTTGGATAACCCATCAGCCAGCCTGCCTAAACGTTTCTATAACCCAATGGAACTCACAGAAAAATAAAATTTTGAATGAGAAAAGTAGTAATTGTTGGATGGTTTTGGATAGTAACATTATTACATTTTTCGGGTTTCTCTCAGTTTCTATCAGGTCGTGTTACTGATTCTCAACAGCGTCCCCTCCAAGGGGTAAGTATTAGGGTGTACAAGCCCCAAGAAAATATTATCCAATCCTTTGCCATTACCAATTCAAAAGGTCAATTTCAATTCAACAAGCCTTTTTTATCTGACACCATTAAACTTGTGGTGGCTTCAATGGGGTTTGCTACTGTGGAAAGACTCATCAAAAAATCTGATTTAATTCAAGATTTTATCCTTGCTCCGCAAGCAATCGAACTCAGAGAAGTAATTGTAAAAACCCCTCCCGTGCGTATTAGCCACGATACGATTTCTTATGATATTAAGCAATTTGGTAATAATATAGACCGAAATTTAGGGGATGTTCTCAAAAAACTTCCAGGCATTGAACTCAGCGAAAACGGGACAATAAAATACAACGGTGAACCCATTAATAAATATTATACCGAAGGAAAAGATTTGTTTGAAGGGAAATACAAAATTGCCAATGATAATTTCCGTTGGCAAGATATTGAACGGGTAGAAATTCTCGAAAATCATCAACCTATCAATGTGCTGAAAGACATTGTTTTTTCGCCCAAAGCGGGTATGAACGTGGTTTTCAAGGAATCTGCACGGGCAAAGTGGCTAAAAACTGCACAAGTTGGAGGTGGTTTTAATGAGGATAATTTTCTGTATGACAACACTCTAAACGCTATCAAAATTGCCAAAAATAATCAATCTTTCAGTATTCTTAAAAGTAATAATGTTGGTACAGATTTACTCTCATCAACACAATCACTCACAATTGCAGATTTGATAGATATAAGTCCGCAATACTTATTTCTAAAAGTTTCACGCCCACTTTTATCTATTATTGAACTCAATAAACCACCTATTAATCAGAAATATCTAAACTTCAACCAGAGCCATCTCTTCACTTCCAAAAACCTTTGGACACTCCGAAAAAAGTATGACGTAGTCCTAAATATTGAATATTTGAAGGATAAACAGACAAATCAAGGCTCGCTTAAAAGTCTGTATTTTCTTGGAAAAGATACGCTTACGGTTACAGAAAGGCAAGACAATGCCAAGAATTTGAGCCAATTAGAAGGAACTTTATCTATCGTAGCTAACCAACCCAAATATTATTTTAGTAATAAATTATTCGTAAAAACAAGTTGGCAGAACGCTAACGGAATCATTGAAAATTTTGAAGTCGGGAAAACGCAAAATGTGAATCAGCAAAATCAATACGATACGCAATGGATTTCGGATGAATTGAAATTTCAGAAGAAAACAGCATCAGATAATATAATTGAGTTTAAGGCACTGGGGTATTACTTAAATTCGCCTCAGAATTTAGACGTTGTAACAAATAATCAAATCTTGAAACAAAAAACCTCACAAGATTTAAGATTACGAAAGTCGTTTTTTAGTTTTTACGCTAATTTTTTAGCCAATAAAAAGTTAAAATTGAATACTAAAATAGGGGCTGAGTATTCCAATCAGAGCCTATTTTCAAATTTGTCTGGATTCCCTTCTATAAAACTTATTGGAGACTCTTCTTTACTTTCAAATAATCAAAATCTTTCCTATTGGCGAGTGTTTGGTGAGACGGGTTATGAAGTCAATAAGGAGAGTTTCAAACTTGATTTCCATTTACCTGTGAGTTCCATAAACTGGCTAAACCTTAACAAAAACCGTTTCGTCATTGAACCAAACCTTTCAATGACCTACATTTTTTCTGCCAAATGGAGTACGACTTTCAAGTATAATTTCAAATACAATATCGCTGAGATTGATGATTTTAGTAATGCTTTTTTACTAACAAATTATCGAAATATTGAACGAAATTTAGGACAAGTTCCTGACAATCAACGGCATTCTACAAGTTTGAGAATGAACTTTAAAGATATGGTTCATTTTTGGTTTATGGATGCTGTTGTCGGCTTGGGAGAATCTCAGAGCAATATTTTAAGAGAGCAAACCAATAATGGAATTTATATAAAACAGGTTAGGATTGCATCGGATAACACTACTCAAAATATAAATGGCTTTTTACAGGCGAGCAAATATTTTCATAGTATAAAAACTAAATTTACTATCAATAATAGTTACGAAATAAGGCAATCGGTGAGGCTATTTGCTAATAATCAGCCTGCAAAAATTGAGATTAGGAGTAATACTACGACTTTTAAAATAAATTCAAATCCTAAAAAATGGCTTCGATTGCAATTTGATTTTGATGCTACAAATACAACTAATTCAGTAAAAACGGAAACGCAAAATACGCAAAATATTTTTCAGCAATTAGACTTAAAATCTAAAATTGATTTTATCCCTTCTAAAAATTTAACTTTTGGAATTGAAGCAAATAAATATCAAATTGAGGATGGACAAAGTCAGATTCAGAAATATTTATTGATGGATTGTTCAGCAAATTATCATTTCAAAAACAGCAATGTTGATTTAGGTATATTTCTTCAAAATTTAACTGATGAGAAAATTTTTCGTACTTTGAGTTTTTCTGAAAATAGTTTTCTTTCCACCGATTTCAGACTTCGCCTGAGACAGTTTTTAACAAAGTTGAGTTTTACATTTTGATAAATAATTTGATGAATTCCAAACAAAATTCTCTCAAAAACTCCCCAAACCCATCACCTAAACCGCCCCACAACCCCCGAATATTTCCGAGCCACAGGCACAACAAAATCCGTATCTTTCAAATGCAATTTAAAACCCTGAGCATTCCCCGAAACCTTCACGACTTTATCCAGATTGACAATAAAAGAACGATGACAGCGCACGATGGATTGTGTCTGAATCTGTCCTTCCAATCTGGTCAAACTACTTCTGATTAATTCTTTAAAAACCTGTTCGTTTTTCTGAAAAACAACCGTAGAATAATTATCACTTGATTCGATATATAACAAACTTTGAGCGGATAATTTTACTGTATCTTTCTCATTATCAGCGGTTAATATCAATATGGAGTCTTGTGCTTGCTCGCTCACATACGTAGGTTGCGGGGGCGTGCTGTATTGTTTTAGATGATAAATATAATTACTCAAAACTATCCCAACCGTTGGAAAAATACCCAAAATAAAAGTATAACCCACCATGCTGAAGAGGGCGGGAATTTTAAACTTAAACGAGAAAATTACTTGACTGTAAATGACGTTGAAAAGTGCAATCAAAATAACGTTTAACATAAAAAAGAAAATCTCCCGTCCCACCGTCCAGTTTTCTTCTTTGAAATAATTTTCGAAAATTTTGGGAACAATGAA
Organism: Cytophagales bacterium; assembly: GCA_043760595.1. GTDB lineage: Bacteria > Bacteroidota > Bacteroidia > Cytophagales > Spirosomataceae > Arcicella. The sequence continues at coordinate 3,399 of JAYUOX010000409.1, read as the reverse complement.
ATACAAAAAAAGCATCGTTGTCGAGGTAATCATACCATAGCCCGCAAGGATTTGGATTTTATTAGGAGAATCTAATTTGTTGATACCAAATGGCTCAAAATAAATCAAAAACATACTAATAAACAACCCTGCTCCCAAAGAGAGAAAGATTTTTTGCTTGTCAGAATCTGAGTGCGGGTAGGGTTGTTGGAGGATTTTTAGCATGGAGGAGGTAAATAAGTATCAGATGTTACGTAAGCCCGGAGGGCTTCAATGTGAATAACCGTAGGTGCAACCTACGGGAAAAAAAATTGGATAAAATAACCCTGAAAGGGTCAAATAAACTACTCAAATATATTTAACCCTATCAGGGTTATGGGTTCTTTCTCAATTTTCTGTAGGTTTCACCTACGGCTATTCACATTAAAGCCCTTCGGGCTTATTTAGCATCAGTTAATAATCCCTTTTTTTGCCCACAAATATACATCAGTCCCTACCGTTTTAAAACAAAAAATTGGTAAATTAACCTATCAAAACGAGTATAGAAAGTGAATTAGAATACCTCAACCCCCTTGTCAAACATCCCAAAACCTTGTCAAAAAACCCTCTGACTTGTCATTTAGCCCATTTCTTTGACCAATACCCCTTTGATTTGACACTGCATTATTTATCGTTCTACCTTTGTTTCATTCAAAAACAAAAAATAATTATCGACATGAAACGGATTCTATTTTCTCTAATCCTACTCTTAACCGCAAACGGAGTTTTTGCCCAGGAGTTTGCCCAAACCATCAAAGGTCGTATCATCGACCAGCAATCTAAATCGCCACTTATTGGCGTGAATATCATCGTACTTGACTCAAAACCAATCTTGGGAAGTTCTACCGATGCGGAAGGTTTTTTCAAAATTCCAAACGTGGCTTTGGGTAGAAATATTTTGAAAATTAGCTACATGGGTTACAAAGAACAAGTCATTCCAAACGTGTTGGTAACCTCAGGAAAGGAAGTAATTTTGAACCTCGAAATGGAAGAGCAAATAACTAACATTCAAGAAGTTACGGTTACTGCCATTGCCCAAAGAAACAACATTGACCGAGGTTTGGTAACGGTCAGTGGTAAGAGTTTTGACATCGAAGACACTCGCCGTTTTGCGGGTTCACGCAATGATCCCGCTCGTATGGTGGCAGGTTTTGCGGGCGTAACCAGTAATAATGATTCACGCAATGACATCATCATTCGTGGTAATTCTCCGTCGGGTGTTTTATGGAAATTGGAAGGCGTGGATATTCCAAATCCAAATCATTTTGGCTCGTTGGGTTCAACTGGCGGACCAGTTAGTATGTTGAATAACAATCAGTTAGGAAAATCTACCTTCTTAACGGGTGCATTTCCAGCGATGTACGGCAACGCAACGGCAGGGGTTTTTGACCTACAAATGAGAAATGGGAATAACGAAAAACACGAATTTATGGGTCAAATGGGCTTTAATGGCGTAGAATTGGGTGCGGAAGGTCCTTTCTCCAAAAACTCAAAAGCCTCTTATCTAATCAATTATCGTTATTCGATTTTAGATTTAATCAAAAAATTTGGCATCAATTTCGGAACGGGTGCCGCCGTACCAGTTTATCAAGATTTATCGGTAAAAATCAATATTCCAACTGAAAGATTAGGCACGTTTTCAATCTTTGGTTTGGGCGGAAAAAGTAAGATAAAATTTAGTGATGAGCAAAAGGAAAACTTTTATATTGGCGAAGGTGAAAGTATTGATTATCAGACTTCTATGGGCTTAATTGGCTTATCAAATACTTATTTCTTTACGCCTAAAACTTCTGGAAAAGCTACGATTTCATGGTCGGGTTCGTCAGAGAATATCATTAAGGATGATGTCTTGAAAGATAAAAATGGACTCGTAACCATTCGCCCAGATTATCGGAATAATTCTTTCCAAAATCGTTTGGCGTTTAGTTATGTTTTGAATAAAAAATTGAATGCCAAAAACAGCTTTGTGGCGGGTTTTACCTATAACCAATTCAAGCTAAACTACATCGACAGCACCCGTACAGAAGGCAGTAAATTCATTATTTTACGCAATTTCAAAGGCAATGCAGGATTCGTGCAAGGCTACGGAAATTGGCAAACTCGTCCTTCGGATAAACTCACAATTAATGCAGGGATTTATTATCAACAATTACTTTTGAATAATAGCTTCGCCATCGAACCACGGGCAGGTTTACGATACAATCTATCTGAAAATCAGAGTGTTAGCTTTGGAATTGGAAGAAATAGTCAGCTACAAGTTTTACAATTATACTTCAATAATAAGGCTGAAAATGGGTCGTATTCAGAGACGAATCGTAACTTAGATATGACCCACAGCGACCAAATTGTGTTGGGTTATGAAAGAAACCTCGGAGCAAAAACTCGCTTGAAATTAGAAACCTATTACCAAAGTTTGAGTAATATTCCCGTGGACAAAAAACTCTCTAATTATTCAGTTTTGAACATCGGGGCGGACTTCGGAACTAACGATAAAACCGACCTTCAAAACACTGGAACGGGTAGGAATTATGGGGCTGAAATGACCTTAGAGCGTACTTTTAGCGACGGCTACTATTATTTGGCAACGGTTTCGGTTTTTGATAGTAAGTATAAAGGTAGCAATGGCATCGAACACAACACGGCTTTCAACGGAAATTATACCATCAATTTGTTGGCAGGAAAAGAGTTTAAAGTGACCAAAAAAATGGTGCTTTCTTTCGATACAAAAATCACTTCGGCGGGTGGAAAACGCTACACTCCGATTGATTTTGAGGCTTCCAAAAAAGCACAACGGGTAATCCTTTTCAATGACCGTGCGTATGAAAGTCAGTACAAGGACTATTTTAGAGTTGATTTTAAAATTACGCTTCGCAGAAATGGAAAAAATGTGATGCAAGAATGGTTCGTAGATTTACAGAATGTATCAAACGTTCAGAATATTTTTGAACAAACGTATAAGCCTGCAACCGACAAACTCACACAAACAAATCAGTTAGGGTTCTTCCCAAATATCAATTATCGAATTCAGTTTTGAGGAAGTCATTAAGTCTGTAAGTCATAAGTCTATAAGTCAGGGCATTTATAGAATTATGACCTCTGCAAGCAAACAATACTTAACGACTTACCACTTAAAACTTAACAACTTTTAATCATGCAAACACTCCTCAAATTCGCATTACACCTCCACATTTTCGCAGGATTCACTGCCTTAGTAACAGGTCTCGTTCCGATGTTTTCCAAAAAGGGAAGTAACACCCACAAAACTTGGGGGACAGTCTATTATTGGGCGATGTTCATTGTGGCTCTCACGGCAATAATCCGCTTCCAGATGAAATTGAACTTGATTTTCCTTTCGGGAATTGCTATTTTTAGTTTTTATAA
>JAYUOX010000408.1:0-24290 GCA_043760595.1 Cytophagales bacterium | reverse complement strand
ATGATATTCCATTCAATTATTATAGCTATTTTAGATAAAAATTCCAATAAAATTCTTATTTAAGATAAATTATCTATAAAAAAGCCATTTTACAAGCCAAATTGTCAAATCAAAATATTCCTTTTAAATTTGTAGCTTATCATATTTTTCATACTTCATAAATTACAGATAATGGCATATCTTTTCACCTCTGAGTCGGTATCGGAAGGACACCCAGACAAAGTATCAGACCAAATTTCGGACGCATTGATTGACAATTTCATGGCGTTTGACCCATCTTCAAAAGTAGCTTGCGAAACCCTCGTAACAACGGGTTTAGTGGTATTGGCAGGTGAGGTAAAAACAACAACGTATCTTGACGTACAGGCAATTGCCCGTGAGGTTATCCGCAAAATCGGTTATACCAAATCAGAATATATGTTTGAGGCAAATTCTTGCGGAATTATCTCAGCCATTCACGACCAATCTGACGATATTAACCAAGGTGTTGATAGAGTAACTGCCGATGATTTTGAGTCAAAAGCTAACGCACAAGGAGCGGGCGACCAAGGAATGATGTTTGGTTACGCCACTCGTGAGACTGATAATTATATGCCTTTGGCGTTGGATTTGGCTCATGCCATTTTGAAAGAAATGTCAGAAATTCGTAACAACGAACCAAACTTGATTGGTTATTTACGTCCAGATGCAAAATCTCAGGTAACAATCGAATATTCTGACGATAATGTACCTCAACGTATTGACACCATCGTTGTTTCGACACAACATGATGATTTTGATAAAGATGAGGTAATGTTAGCAAAAATTAAGACTGATATTATCAATATCGTAATTCCAAGAGTAAAGGCTAAATTGAAGCCTGAGTTACAACCTCTTTTCAATGATGCGATTACTTACCACATCAACCCAACTGGAAAATTTGTAATCGGTGGACCACACGGAGATACTGGTTTGACAGGTCGTAAAATTATCGTTGATACTTACGGTGGAAAAGGTGCTCACGGTGGTGGTGCATTCTCTGGAAAAGACCCTTCAAAAGTAGATAGAAGTGCGGCTTATGCCACCCGTCACGTAGCCAAAAATGCGGTTGCGGCAGGTCTTTGTGATGAGCTTTTGGTACAAGTTTCTTATGCCATTGGCGTTGCAAAACCATGTGGATTGTTTGTGAATACTTACGGAACGGCAAAGGTGAATATGACTGACGGTGAGATTGCTCGTAAACTGGAAGAAGTATTCGATATGCGTCCTTATGCCATCGAACAACGTTTGAAATTGCGTAACCCAATCTACTCAGAAACAGCGGCTTACGGACACATGGGACGTAAAAATGAGGTGGTAACAAAATATTTTAAGAGCCCAGACGGAACCATCAAGGAAATCGAAGTTGAGTTGTTTACTTGGGAGAAATTGGATTTTGTGGATGCGGTGAAGGCGAAGTTTGGTTTGTAAGAAGCATTTAGAGATATTAAGAAGGGCTATTTTCTTTTGGAAATAGCCCTTTTTGTATAATTGTAAACCCTTGGGGTTGTGTAAAAAGTCCAAAGTATTATGTACTAAGTATTTAGAGAAAAATAATATTCTGTAAAATTCATTATAACCAAATTAAATTTTTCATAAAGCTGTTAAAGTAATTGATTTCGGAACAAAATTTGGCGACTTTTTCTTAGGACTTAATACATAATACTTGTTACACAACCCCCTAAGACACCTATCATCCCTCTGGGATTCATATAGAGTAATAGTTCCGTAGGAACGACCTATATCCTAACAACGGATTTTAATCCGTTGAAACAAATAAGTTATCTTTCCTTCATTTATTCGTAAACCTTTTTTACATTTAAGTTTGATTTTTAGAAAATACTCAAATGAAAAAACTCCTCCTCTTTCTCCTTTTTTCACCCCTTTTCCTTTTTGCCCAAAAAGAAACCCCTCACTGGCGACCAGCGTATCATTTTACGCCACAAAAAAACTGGACGAATGACCCTAATGGAATGGTCTATTACCAAGGAGAGTATCACCTTTTTTATCAACATAATCCCTACGAAAATAAATGGGGACACATGAGTTGGGGACACGCTGTGAGTAAAAATCTCATTGATTGGGAGCATTTACCCGTTGCCATTCCAGAAGATTCCGTTTGGATTTTTTCGGGAAGTGTGGTGGTTGATAAAAATAATTCAAGTGGCTTTCAAACGGGTTCAGAACCTTGTTTGGTTGCCCTTTATACTGCCGATTATCACGATGGTAAAAAGGAGGCTCAATACCTTGCTTACTCCAATGACCGAGGGCGTACTTGGACAAAATATGTGGGTAATCCCGTGATAGATTTGCAGATGGTGGACTTCCGAGATCCTCATGTGATTTGGCATGAAAAAACCCAAAATTGGGTGATGTCTGCGGTCTTTCCGAAAGAGTATAAAGTAGTGTTTTTTACCTCGAAAAACCTCAAAAACTGGACTCGGGTAGGTGAGTTTGGCAATCAAGGTGAAGTCCGCAAAATATGGGAATGCCCTGCCTTAGTGGAGATGCCAATTGAGGGTAATCCTCAAAATATCAAATGGTTACTGTTTATTTCTACGAATGGAGCAACTGAAAACTTTGAAGGGATGCAGTATTTTGTGGGCGATTTTGATGGAATAAATTTCAAAAATGATAACTCGCCCGAAACAAAACTATACGTGGATTATGGTAAAGATTTTTATGCAGGAATTCCCTACACGGATGCTCCCGAAAATCAGAAAATATTATTAGGTTGGATGTCGAGTTGGCAATACGCCGATGCCGTCCCGACGTTTCCGTGGAAAGGAGCAATGTCCATTCCGAGGAGTATGAAATTACGTCAAACTTCGGATGGTTTGAGGTTGTTTCAAGAGCCTGTTTCGACCTTAAAACCAAAAGATTCATATCGAGTTTTTGAGAAAAATGATTTTGTATTTTCCAAAGAAAAGCAATTGGATGGTATGAGTCTTTTTTCTAAAAATTCTTATATGGTAGAAATTGCATTTGAGATGAAATCCGCCAAAGATTTTGGACTAAAAATCGCTCGAAAGAAAGATAAAAATGATGGTAAAAAGATTTTACAAGAAACTATCATCGGGTACAATCGTAAGACTCAACAATTGTATATCGATAGAACAAAATCTGGGCAAATGATTAAAGAAAACTTTGCTTCGATTGATAAGGCTGATTTGAAACTGGAAGGTAACGTATTGAAATTGAAGGTTTTAGTTGATAAATTATCGGTAGAAGTTTTTGCCAATGATGGAAAAGTAGTGATAACCAATTTGATTTTTCCAGAAGAAAATACCAATATGTTTTCTTTGTTTACGGCATCTGGGAAAGTAAAGATTAAATCTTTGAAAATTTCTGATTTGTCAAGGTAAATTTTAGTTAATACTGATTTTAAATAGTCAGTGCGTATTAGTTTCAAACGGAAGCCTTCGGTTTTACCGAAGGCTTCCGTAAAATCACGCAATTAGTCTTTAAAATTAGTATAAAATCTATTGCGTAAATCCTATAAGAACTGGGTGTCCCCGTTTCGAAAACCTTATAGAATTCTTTTCAGAAAAATCGATAATCTACCCTTCACAAATCTCACAAAGAATATCCACTAATTCCTGTGGTTTACTAAAAAATGGAGAATGACTTGTTGCCATTTGATAAACCTTTTGATAAGGAGTTTCTGTGTACATTTTTTGTTGAATAAATGGCGTAACAGCCTTATCCTCAGTACATTCAATATAAAATCTTGGAATACTTCCAAAATTTCTTTCCGATAATTGCAACGGAGTCATCCCTGATTCTACGGATTCATGGCTCAAAAGCACATTTGCCAATTGTACAATATTCTCATCACAATCTGCATAAAGTCCTTCTTTATAAATCTCCTTATTCAGTGTAGAAGAGTTCGTGTCTTCGTGAAATTTTACAAAAGGTTTCAATACTCCTCCCAAATCTTGCATGGAATATTCTCTCTGCGTTTTTCCGTTGGGAATAAGATAAGCAGCCAAATAGATTAATTTCTCAATCTTGTGTGGGCGATATTCAGCCACTTGCGAAATCATTATGCCATTTTTGCTATGACCTACCAAAATTACCTTTTCGTCAAAAGTATCTATCAAATCACAGAGAACTTGAACGGTTTTCTCCATCCTGACTTGATTGATAGGGGTTTTATCACGTCCCATCCCTGGCAAATCTATTGCAAGAGCTTTATGACCCGCATTTTCTAAAATGGGAATTACTTTGTGCCAATTCCACGAACCATGCCATGAGCCATGTATGAGAATAAATGTTTTCATTATTGAATCTTTAAGTTTATCAGACAAAACTAAGGCGATTCAAAAGGGCATCAAATCTGATTCTTGCGGAAATAATTGTGGAGAATAGAGCTGGAAATACAATAAATTGGCTTGGAATTTGTTTTATAGCTATTTAATCAGTGAAATTCTTAAATAATTACAGCTATGAGGACATTATCATTAATCGCCATCGCTATTATTGCATCAGGCGTTCTATTTTCTTTTAAGAAAAAATCTTCTTCAGATGATAATTTGGGGGTTTAGTTTTCGATATTTGTTATTCGATGTTCGATGCTTGTTTCCGAACATCGAACAACAAATATCGAACATCGAAAACATCTAATCAATACATTCCATCATCAGCAAATCTCCTTCCTGATACGTAATTTTCACGATTCCATCTTCCAATACTTCATTGCTACTTCCTGTTCTGTAACCAATCGTAAGATTCTCATTATCAAGCGAATACTTCAAATTTTTTGTCGTAATACCATCCACTTTCCCTACAGGTATGAGTGATATGGGCGTACCCGATACATACCATTTTTCGTAGGTTTTGGGTAATACAAATATCTTGGAATAATCGTCAATTAGCACGATTTTGAGTTGGTCTTGATAACGGACAATATTGGTAATATTGGTGATAGTATGGTCGGCACGTTTACCCGTTGCCCAAACCACATTGACGGCAGGAAAACCTCTACCGATGAGATAATCGAAGGCTTTTTCGAGATCGGTTTTGTATTGGTCGGGGGCATGGACGATTTCGATGGGATATTGCTCTTCTCTGATTTTTTCAGCATCAAAATCTCTATCAAAATCCCCCAGAAGCACATCTATTTTAATTCCTAATTCCAAAACTCGATGAATGGCTGAATCCAGAACAATCACCAAAGGCGACCATTCCAAGAGTTCGCCTATTAGCTCAAAACTGCACGCTTCGCCATTGGCAATAATGAGGGCAGGTTCTTGTTGGTCTCTGATTACGTGATGTGATGACATTTTTTTTAGGTATGAGGTTTTAGGTATGAATTATGAGGTCTTAGGTTTAAGGTAAATAATAGGTATGAATTATGAGGTCGTAGGTATGGGTTACGAGGTATATTTATACCCACGACCTACGACCTCATACCTACGACATCATACCTAAAAACCTATTTTTCCATATTCAATTCCCCTTCCCACTTCGCCACAACCACCGTGGCAACTGCATTACCCGCCACCGACGTAGCTGAACGACCCATATCCAAGAGCCAATCTACGGCAAAAAGTAAAATCAATCCTTCGGCTGGAAGATTGAACATGGACATCGTACCCGCAATTACGACCAAGGATGCACGAGGTACGCCCGCAATACCTTTGCTCGTTACTAAGAGCGTAAGCATCATCGTAACTTGTTGAGTAAGAGTGAGTTCTATACCATACGCCTGTGCTATAAAGCCCACAGCGAAGGTCATATACATCATCGAACCGTCCAAATTGAAGGAATATCCCAAAGGTAAAACAAAACTCACGATGCGTTCTGAGACCCCAAATTTCTTTAATTGTTCAATCTGCAAAGGCATTGAAGCCTCCGAACTTGCGGTGCTGAAGGATAAGAAAAGGGCATCTTTTACGTAAGATAACAATTTCCAGTAAGGTACTTTGACAAACAAACATATTGCTGGCAAGACGACCAGTATAAAGAATGCCAAGGTGGCGAAAAAACAAATAATCAAGTAAAAATATCCACCCAAAATACCTAAACCTTTTTGAGCAATAACCGCTGCCACCGCCCCAAAAACGCCATAAGGAGCAAATCCCATGACGTAAGAAACGATTTTGAACATCACTTCCGAAACAGCATCTAAGCCTTTGATGATGATTTTTCCGTGGTCGCCGATGGCAGCAGTTGCAATACCAAAAAATACGGAGAACACCACAATTTGTAAGATTTCGTTGGTGGCTAAGGCTTCAAAAAAACTTTGAGGAAAAAGATGAGTAATAAAATTCTCCATCGTCATCTTTTTGGCTTCAATACCCGTATCTGCACCTGCTACAGGAAGTGGTATCTGCATCATTTTGCCTGGACGAAGAATATTTACGGCAACCAGTCCTGTTAATAATGAAAGAATCGTGGCAAAATAAAAGTAACCCAAAGTCTTCGCCCCGATTCGTCCGACTAACTTAAAATCGCCCAGTTTAGCAATTCCAACGGTTAGAATAGAGAAAATCAGTGGTCCGATAATCATTTTAATCATTCTGAGGAATATTTTACTCAAAAGATTCAGGTAAGTGCTGGCAGCATTTAAAGATTCAGTATCGCCTTCAAATTTTTGGTTTAGAATATATCCGACAATGATACCAAGGCTCATGCCGATAAAGATTTTCCAAGTAATATTTAATTTCATTGATTTTAGTTTGGTTGATTTATTATTGAACGAATTAACAAAAAAAATCCTCCCTTTGCAAATTTTGTGATTTGGGGGAGGATAATAAAATTGGAATTAGTTTTCATCTTAAAACATGATTCATGAATTATTAGGACGTTCTGTTGTGATTTACTCAGACTTGGTCAAAGTCCTGTTTAGCCGATAAAAATTATTATTACAGATAACAATTTCCTTTAACCCCCTCAAAATCAATGTCTTCCAAAATAATTCCATTCTCAAAAACCGTCCGCAAAATATTTTCTCCGTCCTGGTGGAGGGCTTTTGTGAGGTATTTTCCATCTTGTTTCACTAATTTCAAACGTCCTCTTTTGCTCTTTTTATCATGGTCGGTAATGGGGTCTTTATACACGTCTCGGTCTTCGCCATTAACGGTGGCACAACTGCATTTGAAGGCGAATTTTTGGGTGTCTCTATGTACTTTTTGTAATAATGCACCACCCATTCCGAAGGCAACATTGTCGGCACTCCAACCGTGGATTTTAAGGTGTTCCAAAATCTCGCCGATACTCTCATAATTCACGCCATCGCCTTGGATAATTCTGATTTTTGGGTTCAAGATTTTATAGCCTTTTTCATTGACGGTGTAGCCAATTTTTGCCCCCAAAATCTCGGTACACTTCAAGACCACATCTTTGGGTTCGCCACTGTCTGGGCGGACTACCAATGTGCCATTTCTACCTAAAATCTCCTCTTTCAAGATCTTTCCCCACAGGTTTTCACAGGCGTTATAAATATCGTAGCTATCACTCACTACCGCCACTAAACCTTCGGGGTATTGGGTTAGCATATTTCGGTAGGCATCCACCTCATTTTCTTTGCTCCAGCTCGTAATCGTACTGTGTTCGGCGGCTGGAATACTGAACCCAAACATCGGAAATTCCTCCCCGTTTTCCCCCGTTGGAGAGGGAGCAACAGCATAATATTCTTGAATAAAACTCAATGCCGCCACCGTGTCTGTTCCCATAAAATTGATCAAGTGAGCCGCTCCGCCAATACCCGCACTTTGCACGCTACTTACACCCCTAAATCCAAAATCATGGAGTTTAAAATCTATCGTAGTTGGGTCGCCTGTTTCTTCTAAGTATTTAGTAATCAGAATTTTAACTTCTTTACTAATCGTTGCTACGGTACAAGGATACCATAATTGTAACAATAAAGTTTCCAAGAAATTAGTAAGCCAAAAACAAGTTGGGTCGGTATTTTCGATGGTCAGCATCACGTTGTGCGTAGGAATAACCGTTCCTTCTGGCACTGCCATTATACGTATGGGAAGGTGTCCGTTGTGGGCGTGTAAGATGTACTCCCAACCTTCTTTATTGAATAATTTTTCGTTTCCAAAATGGGCAGCGTATATCTTGGCAGCACGGTCAATTTTAGCCTGACTGACCACTTTTCCTTCCAAATATTCTTTCAACAAATACTGTAAACCAAAGAAAGTTACGCCCTCAAATTCACCTCCACGGCTCTCGAAATAACTATAAATTTGGCTTGTCCCCGCAGGATATTGTTTATAATGACTGAGCTTATAGCTGTCTGTCAAAAGGATGATGTTCGGTTGCATTTTTTAATGATTTGAATTAACCAAAGCCTTATTAATCTCACTCGTCAATGATGGTCCTGAATAAATAAATCCAGTATAAATTTGAATTAAAGATGCTCCTGCGTTTAGTTTTTCAATGGCATCTTCTGGTGAGTGTATGCCTCCTACGCCTATGATTGGGAAAGATTTATTTGATTTTTCTGACAAATATTTTATCACTTCCGTTGACCGTTTCGTTACAGGTTTTCCGCTCAAACCGCCCATTTCTTTTGCTATATTTTCGTCTGATTTTAAGCCTTCTCGTAAGATTGTGGTGTTGGTGGCAATCACCCCCGCAATTTTAGTTTCTTGTATTATTTCAATAATATCATCCAATTGAGAATTGGTCAAATCTGGGGCGATTTTCAAGAGAATAGGCTTTGATTTATCTTTCTTCAAATTCTCATTTTGAAGTGTTTGCAGTAGATTCTTCAAAGGCTCTTTTTCTTGTAATTCTCTCAAATTAGGGGTATTTGGTGAACTCACATTGACCACAAAGTAATCTACAACTTCAAATAATTCATGGAAACAAATGAGATAATCATTCACGGCGTTTTCGTTGGTAGTGATTTTATTTTTACCAATATTTCCACCTATCAAAATATCACTTTTCCGTTGTTTTAATTTTATGATAGCCACTTTTACACCCTCATTATTAAAGCCCATTCGGTTGATGATGGCTTGGTCTTCTTTTAGTCTAAAAAGTCTTGGTTTATCGTTGCCAGGTTGTCCTTTGGGAGTCAATGTTCCGATTTCGATGAAGCCAAATCCCAAGTTTGAGAACTCCTCAATCATCACTGCATTTTTGTCAAACCCCGCTGCCAATCCTACAGGATTTTTAAATTTTAATCCAAAAACTTCACGTTCCAAACTTGGGTGTTCGTAATGATAAATTGACTTGAAAATCTGTGGGACAAAAGGAATTTTGAAGAGAAATTTTATTAGGTTGAAGGTAAGGTGATGTGCTTTTTCAGCATCAAATTGAAACAACAGGGGTCTGAGAATATATTTGTACATTTTTGCTTAATTTATTTGTGTACAAATTTACGACATCAAGGCTTTAAAACACAATTTTTAAGTCTGCGCATTATGATAAATAAAGCCAAATTTGCCTATTAACAAAAAAAGGTAGAACAGAAAAAATCCATTCTACCAAATTCAAGAATTAAAATCAAATCCTAAACGTTATTCTCCCCCACCATATCCTCTGGAATCACCCAAGCGTCAAATTCTTCTGCTGTCAAATACCCCAAAGCGATGGCTGTTTCTTTCAAAGTCGAACCGTTTTTATGGGCGGTTTGAGCTATTTCAGCCGATTTATAATAACCAATTTTTGTATTCAAAGCTGTTACCAACATCAAAGAGTTATTGACGTGCTTTTTGATGTTTTCGTGCAAGGGCTGAATCCCAACGGCACATTTATCGTTGAAAGCCACACATACATCGCCAATCAATCGGGCTGAATGCAAGAAGTTGAAAATCATCACGGGTTTGAACACATTGAGTTCAAAATGCCCCATTGAGCCTCCGATTCCGATAGTTACGTCATTACCCATTACCTGAGCCGACACCATCGTCATGGCTTCGCATTGCGTAGGGTTCACTTTGCCTGGCATAATGGAAGACCCTGGTTCATTATCTGGAATATAAATCTCCCCAATCCCCGAGCGTGGACCTGATGACAACATTCTGACATCGTTCCCAATTTTCATCAAACTCACCGCAACTGTTTTTAAAGCTCCGTGTGTTTCCACGATGGCATCGTGAGCCGCCAAAGCCTCAAATTTATTCTCTGCCGTAATAAAAGGCAAGCCCGTCAAAGTGGCAATATGCCTTGCTACGTTCTCTGAATAGCCTTTTGGGGTATTGATACCCGTACCAACTGCCGTACCTCCCAATGCCAATTCCGATAGATGAGCCAAAGTATTATTGATAGCACGAAGTCCGTGGTCAAGCTGAGAAACATAGCCCGAAAACTCCTGTCCGAGCGTAAGTGGCGTGGCATCCATGAAGTGGGTACGCCCAATTTTTACGACATTTTTAAACTCCTTAGCCTTCGCATCAAGCGTATTTCTCAATTTCGTAATCCCGGGAATGGTTACTTCCGTCAAGATTTTATAAGCCGCAATGTGCATTGCCGTAGGAAAGGTATCGTTGGACGATTGTGATTTATTGACATCATCGTTTGGATGCACAAATTTTGTATCATCCATCAAATCTCCTCCGTTGATTACGTGGGCTCTATACGCCACAACTTCATTACAGTTCATGTTTGACTGTGTGCCTGAGCCCGTTTGCCAAACTACCAAAGGAAATTGGTCGTCTAATTTTCCAGCCAAAATCTCATCACAAACTTGTCCGATAAGATTCTTTTTATCTTCTGCCAAAATACCCGCTTCAAAATTGGTTATGGCAGCCGCTTTTTTCAAATAAGCAAACGCACTGATAATCTCCTTAGGCATTTTATTGATGTCTTGGGCGATTGGAAAATTCATGATTGAGCGTTGAGTTTGAGCACCCCAGTACACGTGAGCGGGTACTTCTACCTTACCCATCGTATCTTTTTCTATTCTGTATTCCATTATTTTATTTAGATTTATTCATTTACAAAGGTAAAGACGAAATCGTATATTTTTGAAATGAAGACAAACAAAAAAGGGCATAAACCTCAAAGTTTATACCCTTTCTATTCAACCTTTCAAAACACAATTTTTATTAAAAAAATATACGCTTTCTTAATAAAATTTAATTATACTCACCGTAGTTTTAAGTACTATTAAAAATGGTTAATGATTTTCATTACAAATTTATGCAAACTTTTTTGTATTTAACAAATTATTTTGCAAATATTTGCAAAATAATTTTATAATCATTTCCACAAATTATTACACTTTGTGTACAACAAGCAATGCTAAAAGAAGAAAGACAACAAATTATTTTAGAGAAATTGGGTACAGATAAGAAAGTTACTCTTGTTGATTTGGGGCAAATTTTGAATGTGTCCTACGATAGTGTACGTAGGGATGTGATAGAGTTAGAAGATAAAGGTCTTTTGAAGAAAGTTCACGGTGGAGCTATTGCCCATTCGTATCTATCCATGAAGGCAAGTAAAGGCTTAGGAATCGTCAATACTGAGTTTGTAACGATTGCCAAGAAAGCCTTGAAATTGATTGAGAATAACAAAATAATTTTGATGGATGGCGGTACGACCAATTTTTATATTGCCGAGCAAATTCCTAAGAATGTGGAAGTTACGATTGTAACCAACAATCCACACATTGCCACTGCCCTTGCCGAACATCCCAAAGTTGAAGTGATTTTATTGGGGGGTACATTTTATAAAAGATACCAAATAACCATCGGGAGTAAGACTATTCAAGACTTAGAAAACATCCAAGCGGACGTTTATTTTATGGGTACAAATAGTATTAGTCATGAGTCAGGTTTGGCAATTCGGCACTTTGAAGAGTCGATATTGAAACAGAAAATGATGAGTATTTCGAGGAAAACGGTTGTCTGTGTTTTGGAAGAAAAAATCAATCGAGAAGAAAACTACAAGGTATGTGATTTTGAAGCGTTGGATTATCTCATCACCAGCCTAAGCCCAACGGATGAACTTCTGAAAGAATTTCTGAATAAAGGTGTTGAAGTAATATAATTTGCAAATAATTGCAAACAAAAAAAGCGGAGAATGTTCTCCGCTTTTTTGCATTGTATGATGAAGTATGATTTATTTTAACATCAAAGCCACACTCGCCAGCAACATTCCGATACCTAAAACATAAAATACTGAAGGTTTGATACCTGGCACGTTGCTTTCTCCCAAAACAGACTCATAAGGATTTTCAGGATTATATCGGACACTCATTTTTTGTCCTATTTGACTCAAAATAGACATTCCCGTTTCGGCTTCAATTTTGAATTGTCTATCATTTACTGAAAAAGATACTACTGGAAAAAACATAGGGTGCTGTCCACGTCTATCACCACGGTCAAAACGTTTACTAACTTCCACAATTTCGCCCTGCGTAAGGGCAGAATGTTGATACCAAGCACGGCGTTTTTGAGTAAGATAACCCCCTAAAATAATCAACGACACTGCCACGATACCAAACCCAAACATTACCACTGGAGGCACGCCCGTGAATGCACCATGCTTACCAGAAATTAAAAATATTGAATTAAGTATATTTTCCATTGTATTTAAAAACGCTTCCGATTTTAATTCAGATTATGAGTAAATAACCTGATATTATTACGTAAAAATCGTGCAAAAGTTGTTAATAATCAAGTAGTTATACTTAACCAAGCAAAAAATGAAATTTGCGAATTAGGGTAAAAAGTAAGAAATAAAATTATTTTTTTTGATAAAAACTTATTTTCTAAACCTATTTTTTAGTTTTTTATAATTATTTCAGACAAATTCTCTTTTTTACAAACTTCATTGTCTAAAAAAAGTATTTTCAGAAATAATGAAAATAAATCATTGCATTATTCAAAGGAAAAGTTTAATTTAATAGATAAAAAATAGGTTTTCAAAAAATAGGTTTCAAAAAATAGTATTTACACAGAAAATCCTGATTTTTCACGAAAATCAGGATTAGAAAACGGGTAATATCTCCAAAAAAAGTTTTTTTACTCAAAAACCAAGTTTTAGCATTCCTTGGTTAATTAATTGCCCATTCATATAAATTTTCTTGGCTTGGGCGTTTGTTGTATTGGGTATCGTGATAGTATGATTTGGTTGAATATAGACTTCACTCAAAATTGTAGGAAGCACTCCACAGACCCACGAATTTGTAACATTCCAAGGATCTGAAACTTTGGATTCAGCAATGGTTTGGGAAGCACAATTATAGTTTTTGATGATTTTGAAACTGTCAAAAACTGTTCCCATCGAAGTCAAATATTTAGCGGAAAGCGTATCTTTTGAAATATCCAAAATCATTGAGCCATATGAACTTCTATTGGCAGCAAACATGGCTTCGTGAGGCCAAGAAGTTGTTGTTCCAACCACGCCACCTTGTCCCGAATTTCCACAAACGGCATAAACTGTGCTACTTTGTGGGGTATTCTTATTGTAAAAAGGTGTTGCATTTCCACCAGAAGCGTCTTTTTTCATAGCATTGGTAAAAGTATTGGCGACACCATAATGTCCATTAATCAAAAAAGTACGTTCATACACGTGGCTATGTCCAGACAAAACCAAATCCACATTTTTGGATTCGAGCAATGGGATAATATTCTGACGCATATTGACGGATTCAATTTCTGAATCGCTGTTATGCGTGCCTTTTGTGTAGGGCGGATGGTGGAAATAACAAATTGTGAATTTTTGAGTGTTGGCGTTGAGGTCATTTTGTAGCCATTGATACATGGTACTTGCTGTGGTATTATACGAACCATAACTATCCAAAACAATAAAATGGGCATCTCCATAATTATAGGAATAGTATTTCTCTGTACCCGAAGCCACACCTCCCGCTTCGGCATTGGTGGGCAAAGTAAACTGAGCGAAATACGGAAAATTTGTACCCAATACCGTAGCTGACTGGTAAGGTAAATTTCCATAATCATGGTTGCCAATGGAGGGATAAATAGGAGTATTTTTGAAAATATCAGGGTATTGATTGAAGGTCTTGGTCGTATATTCTGCATCCGTTCCAGAACTGTAAGCATTGTCGCCTAACCATAGCCATAAGTTAGCAATATTAGCCCCTACGTAATTTTTGTAGGCATTTTTGACCGCTATTTGATTGGCACTACCAACGCCAAAATCTCCCGTTACCCATACTCTGAAGTTACTCAAAGTCGTTCCAGAAGGTGGTTTTGAGGTAGTAAAAAAATTATTCACATCGCCTTGTAAATTTTGGGTGGTTGTCCCGATTTTATAGAAATATTTTGTAGAATTTACTAAGCCCATTATTTTGACTTCGTGTTCTGTAACGAGTGTATTATCCGTTATTATACTTCCATAAGTGGTTGACAATCCATAACTTACCTTCGTATCACAGGCTATGTTAGTACGCCAACGGATGACGATACTGGTTTGCGTGAGGGATTGAAGATAGGGTTGTCGAAGGAGACTAACAAAAGGCTCTGTATTTGCGATGAGTCTAAAATTGAAGCTAATATCCGAACTGGTAATGGTAGCTTGGTGAATTTCAACAGCAATGGTATTTGTACCCGAAACCAACATCGAAGGACTAATAGTAATGAGATTCCAAGTTGTTTCATCTGTACCACTAATACCTATGGAAGCTAAGGTATTGTAGAGAATACTACCCGCAGGCATATTATTTCGATGAATTTCTACACCATTGAGATAAACCACCGCCCCATCATCTCTGACTAATTCAAAAAAAAGGGATTGATACGAAGTGGGATTTATTACGTTGAAAGTTTTACGGAAATATGTGGTAATGTATTTGTTCGCTGCATCTCCGCCATAACTTACGGTTGTAGCTTCGTCGCCATCACCGTAGCCTAATTCTGAGTTTCCTGATGCCCATGAAGCATCATTAAAAGTAGCTCCAAACCAAGTTGTGCCTTGATTTGAGCCGTTGTCAAGGTATTTCCAAGAAGTATTTGCCTTGACGAGTGTATCAGGAATGGCTTGGACAGAAAATGTTAAAAGGTACAATGAGACAATGCTGATTAGTGTCATAAGGGTGATATTTTTCATATTTTGATAAATTTCAATCAAATATCCATTTCAGCAAAATCCCCGCAACTGTTGCTAAACCAATAGAATAAACATAAGAACGAATTAAAAAACCATTAGTGTCAGCTTTGTGAATACTGAATAAATCTTTGGTGCATATAAAATAAAGTATTTCCAAAATAAAAGGCAACAGTAAAAATAAAAAATTATGAGTGATACCCAAATTAGTATTTTGTATCAAGTAGAAAATAAGGCTACTCAACACAAAAATAGGAATAATAAAGGCTAATTGCACCACAGGTGCAATGCCTACATCACTTTGGGCTTGACTACTTTTGGTGATAATAAGAATATTGCAAATGAAGGCTAATGTTGCGATGGCTAAGAAATAATAGTACATTTTGTTAGTGGTTATGCTTAAATTTTCGTTAAATTATCATTTCCGCAATATCCGCATAAACACATCCTCCAACATTCCCGCCATATTTACTTTTATTTTATAACTACTTGTATCTAAGCCCTTTGCGTTATATTTTGAAATCCAGATTTCTTTAAATCCCAATTTCTCGGCTTCCGAAATCCTTTGTTCGATACGGTTTACGGCTCTGATTTCTCCGCCCAGACCAACCTCCGCCGCAAAGCACATCGTGGACGGAATACTCAAATCTTCGTAGGATGAAACGATGGAAGCACAAACTGCCAAATCAATGGCGGGGTCTTCTACTTTCAAGCCCCCTGCGATGTTTAGAAAAACGTCTTGATTTCCTAATCTAAAACCGCCTCGTTTTTCCAAAACTGCCAATAACATATTCAAACGTTTGGCATCAAAACCTGTGGAACTACGTTGGGGCGTTCCGTAGGTGGCAATTGAGACAAGGGATTGTGTTTCTATCAAAAGTGGGCGATTGCCTTCCAACATTGCTCCGATGGTAATGCCCGAAAAGTCCTCGTCTCGTTGTGAAATCAAGATTTCGGATGGATTAGAGACTTCTCGTAAACCCGTGTTCAACATTTCGTAAATACCTAATTCTGAGGTACTTCCGAAGCGATTTTTAGTAGTTCGAAGGATTCTATACGCCAAATGTCTATCCCCCTCGAACTGTAAAACGGTATCGACCATGTGTTCTAAAACCTTCGGACCTGCCAACGAACCGTCCTTGGTGATGTGTCCAATCATGAATACGGGCGTACCTGATTCTTTCGCAAATTTCATCAATTCAGCTGCACATTCCTTGACTTGCGAAACACTCCCCGCACCAGATTCTACGAAGGAAGATTGGAGCGTTTGGATAGAGTCAATTATCAGAATATCAGGCTCAAATTCTTCAATTTGCTTAAAAATATTTTGGGTCTGGGTTTCAGTCAGGATGAAACAGTTTTTGCTTTGATTCTCCAAACGTTCCGCTCGCATCTTGATTTGTTGTTCAGATTCTTCACCCGAAACGTACAAAACCTTTAAATTATCTAACATCAAAGCTATTTGAAGCATCAAGGTTGATTTCCCAATGCCTGGTTCTCCGCCTATCAGTACCATCGAACCCAAGACGATTCCGCCACCAAGTACACGGTTTAGTTCTGCGTCTTTGGTTAAAATACGGGGTTGTTCTTCAAAATTTATTTCTTGAATGGCACGGGGCTTTGAGGCTATTTTTAAGGAAGTTGATACTTTCCAAGAGCCTTTGGTGGGTTCGTCTTTTTGGACCACTTCTTCTACAAATGTGTTCCATTCGTTGCACGAGGGGCATTTTCCTAACCATTTGGGAGCTTGATGTCCACAATTTTGACAGAAAAATGATGTTTTTACTTTTGCCATGTTTTTTAGGGGTTAGGTTTTAGGTGTTGGGTTTTAGAAAATAAAATCTGTCAAATGCTAATTATCATCCACAAACTAACACCTAAAATCCAACACCTATCACCTCCGAATACTAAATTATACCAAAAAACTGAGTAAATAGATACACGTCGGCAAGATTCTCACGTTATCTTGCTTATACATAAAAAAATGTACCTCGATTCTTTGGAATCGAAAGAAAATTAAAAAAACCATGAACAGAAAACTGTTAATTCTTCTTTTCGTTTTAGCTTCGGCAAAAGGAAACGAAACACTCGCTCAATTCTCTTTGGGGATTCGTGGAGGTGTAAATTTTTCACATTTAAGAACAGACAATACTCAATCCGTTGGGGCTAATTTGCAGCAAATTTTAGATACAAAAACGGGTTACGTCGGGGGCGTATATGCCCGTATCGGAAGTAAATTATTTCTACAACCCGAATTGATTTTTTCGGCAAAAGGAGGAAGTGTAAATATCTTAAAAAATGGGACTTCTCAGACGGTCTCCATTGATTACACTAATTTTGATGTACCGCTTTTAATCGGGTATAAATTTGGACCTATTCGTATTAATGCTGGACCAATGGCATCTTTTACGGTCTCAAGTAGTGGGTTGGATGAGGAACTAAAAAAGGTGTCAAACAATTTAGGAGAATCATTCAAGAAAGCATCTTATGGCTACCAAGCGGGCGGAGGCGTAGATTTAGGCTCACTCTCGGTGGATTTGAGATACGAAGGAAGCCTCTCAGAAGTATCAGCGTTGAGTTCTTCAAATATCAATTTTTCTCAAAAAGGTAATCTTTGGCAATTGACGGTGGGCTTGAAATTATTGTAACCATTTGGGTTAAAAAAAAGCGGAATTATAAACTTTAAGTCGTTGTACCCTTCCCGAGGGTTCTGAACTCTTGGGAGGGGTAAGTCAAAGTATAAAAACGGTTTTGCGATTTAATCTTAATAATTCCGTTTTATTTTTTTGAGTAGGTGGTGGCTATTGGCTTTAAAATCAGCTAACGGTCTGGTTTTAAAGCCAATAGCTGATACCCAAATATCAATGTTGATGTAGTTAATATTAGATTTTTAGTAAAAATTAAAATTTAGTTTGCAAATAATTGTTATACTAATTATATTTACAAACAAATATAATTAAGTCATGCCAATCTATCATAAACTCGGGAAAATTCCTCCCAAAAAACATACACAGTTTGAGAAATCTACGGGTGGACTTTTCTACGAAGAACTCTTCGGAACGATTGGTTTTGAGGGAATGTCATCACTTCTGTATCATCACCACCGTCCTACACAAGTAAAAGAAATACTTGATAGTCAGGATGTTACACCAAAAATTGCTATTGAAAAGAGTATTCAATCTCGAAAATTGGTAGGATTTAACGTTGAGAAAAATGATGATTATCTCAATAGTAGAGTTCCACTCTTGGTCAATAAAGATTTACACATCGGATTAGCTGCCCCGACCACTTCACTTACCAATTATTTCTATAAAAATGCGGATGCTGATGAGCTTTTGTTTATCCACCGAGGCTCAGGGCGGCTTCGCACGATGTTGGGAAATATTATTTTTGAGTCAGGGGATTATTTAGTCATTCCAAGGGGCATGATTTATCAAATTGAGTTTAATTCTACCGATAATCGCTTACTTTTTGTTGAGTCTTTTCATCCCATTTATACTCCAAAACGTTATCGAAACCACTTTGGACAAATGGAAGAACACGCTCCATTTTGTGAGAGAGACTACAAATTGCCGATGGAATTAGAAACCCATGATGAGGTGGGGGAATTTTTAATCAAAATAAAAAAGCAAAATACCTTACATTCAGTCGTTTACGCTTCACATCCTTTTGATGTGGTGGGTTGGGACGGTTATAATTATCCGTGGGGATTTTCGATTCATAACTTTGAACCTATCACTGGACGAATTCATCAACCGCCACCCGTACATCAGACTTTTCAGACCTCGGCATTTGTGGTTTGTTCCTTCTGTCCACGAATGTACGACTATCATCCCAAAGCTATTCCAGCACCTTATAATCACTCAAATATTGATTCTGATGAGGTTTTGTATTATGTGGCGGGTGATTTTATGAGTCGAAATGACATCGCACAGGGGCATATTTCATTGCATCCAGGGGGCATTCCGCATGGACCTCACCCAGGAGCAATGGAGCGGAGCATCGGCAAAACGGAAACCCACGAATTAGCAGTAATGATTGACACTTTTAAACCCTTAATGCTGACTGAACAGGCAATGAAAATTGATGACGGAAAGTATTACAAATCTTGGATTTGAGGTAGTTGTTGAAGTGAGATTTGTTGAATTGTTGGTATTCAAATCTCCAATATTTTCAACAATTCAACAACCCAACAATTCAACAATTAAAACTATGCAACAAGAATATTCAACATACACAAAAGACGACTTTGAGGTCTGGGAAATCCTCTTTAATCGTCAGATTGAGCAATTGAAACCCATTGCGAGTAAATCCTTTCTGGAGGGAATTGAGAAGGTGAAATTTACGGGTAAAAAAATTCCTAACTACTTAGAAACCAATATTTTACTACAAAATCTAACGGGTTGGCAAATTCATGTAGTACCAGGTTTGATTGACAATAGACCCTTCTTTGAGTTGATGCAAAACCGTAAATTTTGTGCTTCGACTTGGTTACGAAAAAGGGAACAATTAGATTATTTGGAAGAACCCGATATGTTCCACGATACCTTCGGACACGTACCGTTACTTTCCAATCAATCGGTTTGTTATTTTTTGGAAGAATTGGCTCGAATTGCCCTTCGATTTGTCGAAAATCCTTTGGCGATTGAATACATCGCACGGTTGTATTGGTACACCATTGAGTTTGGTTTAATTCGAGAAGATGGACAACTGAAAATCTACGGAGCGGGAATTTTATCATCTTCGGGCGAGAGTGTTCATTCTTTGGAATCACCTCACCCTCAGCGGATTGACTATGATATTTTCAAAATTTTCCACACGCCCTACATCAAAGAACATTACCAAGAACAGTATTTTGTGATAGATTCTTACGAGCAGTTATTTAATTCAATTCCCGAAATTGAGGCTGAATTAGAGCGAAGAATTAGCCTTCCAAAACCCAGAAAAGTATTCACGTTAAATGATTCTGAAATCAATCATCAATATGCAAACATCTAATTATCAAGTAGTTGAAGAACAGGAAAGGGGTTCTTCTGAGGATTTCCTTCCTATCAACGGAACCGATTATTTAGAGCTTTATGTGGGCAATGCCCGACAGTCGGCTCATTTTTTTCAAACGGCTCTGGGCTTTCAACCCCTTGCGTACATGGGGCTGAGTACGGGCGTTAGAGACCGTGAGTCTTATGTGTTGGCACAAGATAAAATCCGTTTGGTTTTGACGACTCCCTTAATCGGAAATACCGAAATCGGAATACACATCGACCAACACGGAGACGGTGTAAAAGCGATTGCCTTGTGGGTAGATGATGCAGAAAAATCATTTCAAGAAACAACGAAGAGAGGTGCAGAAGTTGTGTTTGAGCCAATTATTGAATCTGATTCTTTCGGAAGTGTCAAGCGTGCCGCCATCAAAACTTACGGAGATACTATCCATATTTTTGTAGAAAGGAAAGATTATAAAGGTACTTTTTTGCCAAATTTTAAAGCATGGAATCCAAGTTATCAACCCGCTTCAATCGGGTTAAAATACATTGACCATTGCGTTGGGAATGTAGGTTGGAATGAGATGAACCGTTGGACAGATTTTTATGCTAACGTCATGGGATTCAATCAGTTAGTGAGTTTTGACGATAAAGATATTTCGACAGAATACACCGCTTTGATGTCAAAAGTGATGTCGAATGGGAATGGAAAAATCAAGTTTCCCATCAACGAACCTGCCGAAGGAAAGAAGAAATCTCAGATTGAGGAATATCTTGATTTTTATGGTGGTGCGGGCGTTCAACACATTGCCGTAGCGACTGATAATATCGTTGAAACGGTTTTGGAAATGCAAAAAAGGGGCATTGAATTTTTGCAAGTGCCTGATTCTTATTATGATACGCTCTTAGACCGAGTTGGTCAGATTGACGAAGAGATTAATTTGCTTCGCCCCTTGGGGATTTTGGTGGATAGAGACGAAGATGGATATTTGTTACAAATTTTCACAAAACCCATCGTTTCGAGACCTACACTTTTCTTTGAAATCATCCAACGAAAAGGAGCAAAATCGTTTGGAAAAGGAAATTTCAAAGCACTTTTTGAAGCCATTGAGCGTGAGCAAGAATTGAGAGGAACGCTTTGATTTTAGTATTACAGACTTTAGTGTGTCATGGCTGGTTACAGACTGAAGTCTGTGGTACGTTTTTGGAATATTTGACTCTAAAAGATTAGGAACTATAAACTAACTAATGCAAGGTCGAAAATTAGTTGGATTCACAACCCTACCAAGCGTTTTAAACGCTTGGTAGGGCTATTTTCATACTAAAAAAGCATTTGTATTGATAAGTACATACTTCCAAAATTTACCAATTTTTTAATTTGTATAAAATGTAGTAATTTGGTTACAATAATTGTTAAAGCAATAATTTCATAATCAAAATACTAACAGAATGACCCCAAGTACGGCTGATAATCGGGCATATTTTTTCAAAATCGATACCACCATCAAAAAAATTCGTCAAGGATTACAAAAGAAATTAGACGACCATAATGTCGATTTAACCGTTGATCAATGGGTACTTTTAGACCATATTTTTAGGTACGAAGCCAATGGTATTAGTCAAAATGAACTGGCAGAAATGACCGTAAAAGATGCTCCAACCGTTACCAGAATTATTGATTTATTAGTAAAAAAAGGGTTTTCAGAGCGTACAATGGCAGAAAATGACCGCCGTAAGTTTAATATCACACTCACGGATGCGGGCAGAGATAAATTTCACGAAGCCTACCCAATTGTAGCGGAGGTTCGTAGAAAGGGTTGGGGAGAATTGAACGATGACGATTATCAAACTTTTGTCAGAATTTTGGATTCGATTTATAGCAATGTTACGGGTAATCCATAGTGATTATCACAGGTTTTAACCTTTTAATTATACGCTCAAAACGGGTTAGAAACCTGTGATACTTTCAAAAATGCAATCATACATCAATATCTCACCGAGTTCTGATTTTTCAATCCATAACCTTCCTTTTGGAATATATACTACTGAAAATGAGCCAGTTAAACGAATCGGTATTGCTATTGGAGAGCAGATTTTAGACCTCCAATTTTGCCAAAACATGGATTTTTTTTATGATTTAGATTTTGACAAAAAGGTATTTTATGCTCAAAGTCTAAATCCATTGATGGCTTTGGGAAGAGGAACAAATCGACTCATCAGAAATCGGATTCAAGAGATTTTAACGGTAGGTTTTGGTTTTGAAAACCTGATTCAAGATTATGGAATGGTAAAACAGTCAGAAGCGACCATGCACCTACCAGTCCAAATTGGAGATTATACCGATTTTTATTCGAGTATCGAACACGCCACCAACGTAGGCAAAATGTTCCGAGACCCTGATAATGCTCTTCTGCCCAATTGGCGACATCTGCCCGTTGCCTATCACGGGCGAGCATCTTCGATACATATTTCGGGAACGAATTTTCATAGACCCAAAGGTCAAATCTTATCAGAAGACAACAAAACACCCTTTTTTTCGGAGACAAAAGCATTAGATTTTGAACTTGAAATCGCTACCATTATTGGTACTTCTTCACAGATTGGAAAATCTATAAACATCTCAGAATCAGAAGATTATGTTTTTGGCTTTGTGCTTTTTAACGATTGGTCTGCTCGAGATATTCAACGGTGGGAATATCAACCACTTGGACCTTTTTTGGGTAAAAACTTTTTCTCGTCCATTTCTCCGTGGGTTGTTACCGTTGATGCCTTAGCGTCATTTAGAGTTGAAAGTCCAATCCAGAATCCACCCGTTTTAGATTACTTGAAATCGGAAGGATTACGAAATTTTGATGTATATTTATCAGTATCAATTCAACCTGAAAATGAAGAAGAGACTGTTATTTGTCAGACCAATTTCAAGGAAATGTACTGGAGTATTTCCCAACAAATTGCTCATCATACCGTCAATGGATGTAATCTGAATACAGGTGATTTATTAGCATCAGGTACAGTATCTGGTTCAGAGTCAGGGACTTATGGATCATTATTGGAGATTTCAGAAAATGGTAAAAAGCCCATTCAAATATCTAATGATAAAATAAGAACCTTTTTAGAAGACAACGACTCCGTGATGATGAGGGGTTGGGCTGAGAAAGATGGAATTAGGGTTGGTTTTGGGGAAGTGAAGGGGAAGGTTTTGGGTAAAAATTAAAGCTTGGAGACTTAGTGCCTTGGTGGCAAAAACATGATAATAGATTTACAAAATACTGACCCACGGTTTTTTTACTCCTACGCTACGAGTGCGATTGCTCCACGCCCGATAGCTTTTGCATCAACGATTGATAAAAATGGAAATGTCAATTTGAGTCCATTCAGTTTTTTTAATCTCATGGGGATTGATCCACCCATTTTGGTATTCTCACCCAACCGTAGAGGGAGGGATAATTCTCAAAAAAATACCATCGAAAATCTCCACGAAATACCCGAAGTCGTTATCAATCTCGTTGATTATCAGATGGTTGAACAAATGTCTTTGGCGAGTTGCGAATTTCCGAAAGGCGTAAATGAGTTTTTGAAAGCGGGATTTACCGAGGAAAAATCATTAAGAGTTCGCCCGCCCAGAGTCAAAGAATCTCCCGTACAGTTAGAGTGTAAAGTTTTAGAAATCAAAGAATACGGCTCGGCAAACGTAGTAATTTGCGAGGTTTTAGTGGCTCATTTTTCTGAACAATTATTGGATGAAAATGGAAAAATTGACCAAAAGAAAACGGATTGGGTCGCCCGTTTGGGAGGAGATTGGTATGCTCGAATTACGCCAGAGACCTTGTTTGAAGTAACAAAACCTAATCAAAAACAAGGAATAGGATTTGACAAAATGCCTGATTTTGTGAAATATTCAGACCAATTGACGGGTAACGAATTAGGAAAATTAGCAAACGTCGAGCGGTTCCCGACTCAACAAGAAATGTCAGAGCATCTTGAAGAGCTTATTGATATTACCGAAAAAAATAAATTTAAAATTGTCAAGGATTTATTGGCTCAGAATTATTTTTTGGAGGCTTGGACTGTGTTATTGAGTTAGTTTATTGGCTTGTCATCCCGACGAAGGAGGGAACTTTTATTTTTTTTCTTCTACTACATATTATTGGGATAACCTAACAGTTCCCTCCTTTGTCGGGATGACAAGTCTCGTGTAAAGCAGTATTATTTTTGGTTCTACTATGATTTATACGGAAAGTTGTCTGACTATCAACGTCGGCGAGGTTTTGAACCTCGCCGACGTTAGTAACCCGTATAAATTATAGTAGAACC
>JAYUOX010000407.1:0-7982 GCA_043760595.1 Cytophagales bacterium | reverse complement strand
TAAGTAGGGGTTAGGATTTAGTTGTTAGGATTTTCAGATATAACCAATTGATAATCAGATGATTATCAATTATCCAAACATAAACTAATTAATAACGGGTACTTAATAGAAGTAGTTTATGTTATTTGTGTCATGTTGAACAAGGTGAAACATCTCTTTGAAACTCACGATATCAGATATTTCACTTCGTTCAACATGACAAAACACCATAGACTAAATACTAAAGGGTACTCAGTATGTCTGTTATGAAATGTACTCACAAAGCTATTGGTGAAATCCAAATATGCACCTATTTCAATAAATCAACATCTACTTTCATCACATTATACCCACCAAAGGCACCCAAACCTCCGTTGATATTGGAATAAGTTAGCGTAGGTTCGGCAAATGGGTTGTCGTCATTTAAACCTCTGCCTGCAACTACGGTTTTGTTGTATTGATAGTAAGCTTTATCAGTAATGGCTACGTAAATACTCAGATTATGGCTTATCGTTTTGGGTTGAGAAGGGTTAGTTGGTTGGTTTGGGTCATTACTGACAAAGCCAAAATTAACCCCCGCTTTAATGAAATTTAACACCTTTCCATCCTGTCTATAATCGTCAATAAAATTGGTGTAAGGCTCTTGTTGATAACTAATCTGGGTTTGGATTTTGCCCGTACTGACATCTTTATATTGCGTAACTTTCTGACTATAATACGCCACGGCATAAAAATTCTCTTCATTGGCAACATCCTTCACATTTACATCAATACGTTTGACCAAATTAAAAGACCGAGATACAATTACGCCATTAGAAGAAGAATACCCATTTTGAATTGAATCAATTTTTCCCTTGATAACATTTACGTCCACGGGATAAATCAAGGTCTTGTTAGGAACGGTACAAGTTGCCGAAACGTCTGGTAAATTAGGAGCTTTGGCGGTTAAGGTATAAGTCCGTCCTGCCATGATTAGAAAATCTTTCGTCCGTAAAAAATAGCCTATACGAGTTTGTGTAGCTGGTTTTCCAGTAATTGGGTCAAATTCCAAGGCAGAAGGATTGGTGATGGTTTGGAGTTTGAAAGTAGCCTTTCTTTGTCCATCCGAAATCTCAATAATTGCCCCAGAGAGCGGTTTATAAACACTATTTCCATAAAACTGATTGGAAGAAAAAGTACCTGTAACGGGCTTAGTCTTAGACACTTTCACTTCCAAGAGGGTATCTTGCGGTGAAATAAATGACTGGATAACCATGCGTTCTTCGTAGGGCAGAGTAATGTCCGTAACTACGGGGTCGCACGACCAAATGGATAAAATAAATAACGTTGAGAGTATGTATGTGAGCTTTTGCATGATTTTTCGATTTAGAATTTGAAACTGTAACTCAATGATGGAATGATGCCTAATAATGAATACCTCGTTAGATTTCGGGTTATTTCCGATGTTTGGGTTTGAGCATCGTACTTACTGGATGTTCTGAACGAATAGAAATACGGATTTTTACGATTATAGACGTTATAAAGACTAAATTCCCAAGTCCGTTCATGCCCTTTTTTCATGATTTTATGAAATTGTACGCCCACATCCAAACGATGAAAAGCCTCGGCTCTGAAATTATTGCGTTCACCATAATCGGGTAATTCTCGGAAATACGTATTTTGATACGCAACTACCCCAGGAACTGTTGGAATACCAAAAGGAGAAACTCCAGGATTTTGAATAGAAGACGTAAAAGAGGCTTGGGGAACTGTCAGGGCATTTCCTGTTCCGTATATCCACGTACCCGAGAGCGTAATGCGGGGTGAAAGTCTGTACACTCCAACGACTGATAAATCATGGCGGCGGTCATATTTTGCCCAAAATTCTTTCCCAAAATTCAACTCATCAAACTGATGACGAATGAAAGAAAGCGTATAACCCACCCAACCCGAAAACTTGCCGACTTTTCGTTGTAACAGAATCTCGCCCCCGTATGACCGCCCCCGTCCGAAGGTGGCTTGGTCGTCCCAACTTTTGCCGTTTTCTTTGTCTCTCGCTAATTGTTCTGGTCCATCTTCCAACAGAAATGAAGCCCCTTCTCGCAAGGCTACGATGTTATCCATTTCTTTATAATAGCCTTCTACGGTCAAGGCAAGGTTCTTTTCGTTAAAATCTTTGGCTATTCCAAAAGCAATCTGTCGAGACCGCTGGGCAGGTAATTTATCAGTTGCAGGTACCCATAAATCCGTTGGTAAACTTGCCCCAGAGTTAGACAATAAGTGAATGTACTGATTCATGGTGGCATACGAAGCCTTGAAAGCTAAGTCATTACGGGCAGAAAAGGCTAATGCCACCCGAGGCTCAGGGTTGATATAATTGACTTTATTGGTCTTGAAAGAACTCAATCTAAACCCCGCATTGATTTTTAGTTTCTCGAAAGGTTTGTAGGTATCTTCTACATACACGCCCGTTTCGATGGCATCAATTCTATCAATTTCTTTTACAAATTTATTGACATCTGGGTCTGTAACAACAATGGCACTGGGCGAAAATTGATGTGATGTTACCGCAAAACCCGCCTTGATAGAGTGTGTTGGATTTGGTAGATAATCAAAATCAGATTTGAAGCCAATGTCCTGAATTTGAGACAGATAACTCAATTCACTATCCACTGTTTTATTCAATCTTTTTTGTTGTTCAAGGGCATAAACACTAAATTTATAGTTACTGTAAATCACCGAAGAATTCACAAACAACCGTTCATTAAAAAGATGATTCCAACGGAGAGTTGCTGTTTGATTTCCCCAAAAAATACCCCTTTCAGATTTTGTATTATTAAATGAATTATCTGACGAAGAAAAATTATCTCTTCCAAAATAACCACTCAAATAAACTCTATCTTTTTGACTAAATTCGTAATTGACTTTGGCGTTCAAGTCATAGAAATAAAGGGATAAATCATTGATGTCTTTAGATAGAAATGGACGAGCTAAAACATCAATATAAGTCCGTCTTCCAGAGATAAGAAACGAAGATTTTTTGTTTTTCCCAATCGGAGATTCTACTACTAATCTACTGGCAATCAGTCCAATACCACCTTCAATGTGCAATTTTTCACGGCTTCCTTCTTTCATTTGCATCTCAATTACAGACGATAATCGCCCTCCAAATCGGGCGGGAAAACCGCCTTTGGTCAATTCCACTGATTTGAGAGCATCACCATTAAAAACTGAGAAAAAACCGAAGAGGTGAGAAGCATTATAGACGGGAGCATCATCCAAAATCAAGAGGTTTTGGTCGGGTCCGCCACCTCGTACATAAATCCCCGAATTGCCTTCCGAACCTTTCTGAACGCCTGGCATTAATTGTAAAACTTTCAATACATCTTTCTCACCCAAAAGGGCAGGGATTTCTTTGATTTGCTGAATCGGAATAGAAATCTGAGACATCTGAACCGACTCCGAAACCTTCTGATTTTCGGGGGCATCCGCCCGCACAATTACTTCGTTAAGTTCTTGATTGTCAGGGATTAATTCAATATTCAATTCTAATTTTTGGGGAATTTTCAAGGATCTGATTTCCTGTTTGTAGCCCACAAAACTATACACAATCGTAATTTCTTCGGAAGAATTAAGCGTCAGTGAATAGAAACCATAATTATTGGTTTGTGTACCAATTTTTTTGTTTTTTACGAAAATACTCACCCCTGGGAGCGATTCGCCAGAGCCTTTCTCACGGACATAACCATTAATCGTAAATCGTTCTGGGGATTGTGCTTTTGAAGACATAGAAAAGCATAAGAAGGCACAAAGTGCCAGTAGTCGGTGTTTTTTCATTGATTTGGAGTTTAGTAAATAATAAAATAATCTGGTAGTTTTCTTTCAAAGGGACAACTAAAAAGGATTTCTCCCTCATCTTCAACGATAAATTTAGATACGAATTGTAAGAATTGATTTTTAAATGATGTTAAATTTCAAATCCATTTTCATCATTCAATTGTATCTTTGTGGTTACTTTTAATTTTTATGGAAATTTTACAAAACGATTTATTATTACGTGCCGCCCGTGGCGAGCAAGTGGAACGTACTCCCGTGTGGATGATGCGTCAGGCAGGAAGAATTTTACCAGAATACCGTGCCGTCCGTGAAAAAGCGGGCAGTTTTATTCAGTTGGCAACCAATCCCGAATTGGCGGCGGAAGTAACCCTCCAACCCGTGGATATTTTGGGGGTTGATGCGGCAATTATCTTCTCGGATATTCTGGTAGTTCCCGAAGCAATGGGCTTGCCCTACGTCATGGAAGAACGAGTTGGACCTATTTTTCCAAATGTGATTTCCACGATGGCTGATGTCGAAAAACTGCGTGTGGGCAATCCAGAGGAAGATTTAAAGTACGTTTTGGATGCCATCAAAATCGTAAAACGAGAACTCAACGGACGTGTGCCATTGATTGGTTTTGCGGGAGCTCCGTTTACGTTGTTGTGTTATATGATTGAAGGTCGTGGGTCAAAGACGTTCTCGAAAGCCAAAAAATATCTTTATACCGAACCAGCTCTTTCGCACGCTCTTTTACAAAAAATTACGGACACAACGATTGCGTATTTGAAGGCTCAAATTGCGGCTGGGGCTAATTTGGTACAGATATTTGACTCTTGGGCGGGCATTCTTTCGCCCGAACAATACCGTATTTATTCGTTGCCCTACATCACCCAGATTTGTGATGCCATCACGAAAGTACCCGTAACGGTTTTTGCGAAAGGAGCATTTTTTGCCCGTGAAGAAATGGGAAAACTCAACTGCGAAGTGATTGGTTTGGACTGGAATATGGACATCGTCGAGTCTCGTAAATTGATTGGAAACTCAAAAACGTTACAAGGAAATCTCGACCCATGCGTATTATACGGAACATTTGACGAAATCAGAAAACAAACTCGTTCGATGATGCAACAGTTTGGTAATCAACGATATATCGCTAACTTAGGACACGGAGTTTATCCAGACACAAATCCTGATAACGTGAAATGTTTTATTGATACGGTGAAACAAGGGTAAAGTCTTGACTGGGGTTGTGTAATAAGTCTTAAATTTTAAGAATAATTAACCAAATTTTATTCTGAAATAATACTTTTAAAATAATTTTTCAGAATTAAATTTAGTTAAAATTAATTTATTTAAAATTTTATTTGGTTTTAAATAAATTAATACTTTGGACTTATTACACAACCCCAGACATTTTTTTCACCTTTTTTCAGGATGTTTTATAAATTTGTTTGATTCAATTTTCATAAAACCACTAAATTCAACCACTATGAGAACTTCATTCATTCTCATTCTTCTGACGCATTCTTTTTTCTCATCAATCGCCCAAACAGTTTTCAAGTTTGAATTTACGGGCTATGCAGGTTCAGCCCCTCCGATAGCCGCATCTTTTGGTTCAGCAACCTTAACGCAAAGCGGGCTAAATAATTTCAATGAAGATATGTGTACTGGTCAAGGGTTTTCCGCAAATAGCTGGAATACAAATGATTACCTTCAAATTCAGAGCAGTACAGCCAACTATATCGGACCATTTACGTTCAGTTTTGATTACAGAATGTCGGACATTAATCTTGGAAATTTTGTCATTCAAGTCAGTACCGATGGCAACAGTTTTAGTACCATTGGCAATCTAAACGCCACAGCCCCCTCTGCTACTT
Source organism: Cytophagales bacterium (assembly GCA_043760595.1). GTDB lineage: Bacteria > Bacteroidota > Bacteroidia > Cytophagales > Spirosomataceae > Arcicella. Next base: position 2,328 of record JAYUOX010000407.1, on the reverse strand, counting down.
GTAATTTTTTGGGACCTTTCTCGTTGGGGACTTCTTATAACAATCAACCCAATATTTATTTCAGATTCCTAAAAACCAATGAACCAGCAACGGCTCTCAACCGTCTGAGATTAGACAATATCATGCTCCAAGCCACGGCTATTCCCGTAGAAATTAGTTATTTCCAAACAGAAGTAACTGATTATCAGAAAGTTACTATTCGCTGGGAGACGATTTCGGAAATCAGTAGTAGTTATTTTGTAATAGAACGGAGTCGTGATGCAGTCAATTATAAACCCATCGGAAGTATGGAAGCTTCAGGTTCTTCTCGCACAAAAAAGGTTTATAATCTTACAGATGAAACCCCTCTATTTGGCACAAATTATTATCGCCTCAAACAAATAGATACCGACGGAACAGAACAGGTTTTTCGCCCACAATCTGTTATTATTGAAGACGCTCATTTACCTTTTGGCGTATTCCCAAACCCTTTGATAATACAAGACTTTAGCGTAAAAGTAGAAGATGCTGACGAAGCAAAATTGAAGCTATTAGACTTCTCTGGAAATATTATTGAACTTAAAATCAACAAGTTAACTCAAAATATCTTAGAAATACAGCCCTTAAAAACCTTACACTTTGGCACTTATATTTTGGAGGTCAAGACTTTGGGAAGTTTGCGAAAACACAAAATTTTGATTTTGAAATAGGGTAGAATGATTAAACAAAAAAGTGAAAATAATTATTCAGATGTGCCACGGTTTGCGGTGGGTATGCGTAGAGCCCGTGGCACGTCTGAGGGGATATTTCGACTAATTTGCTCCGTTCCAAGCGTGCCACGGTCTCCACACGTACCCCGCAAACCGTGGCACGCTCCTCCTTTTTCTTTGATTTAATCTTTTATCAACTTCGCCACTTCATCACCCCCCAAATTTTTTCTCGAAACAAGCCTTCCTTCAATCTTAGGCGATGCAATCCCATCTCCCAAAATCATCTTACTTTTCAAAATAATTGCTTCATCCCAAAGCCCCAAATCAATAAAATTTTGTAGTAAAATAGTTCCACCTTCGATGATGACAGATTGTATTTTTCGGTGATAAAGGTCTTGAAGAATAAATTTTTCAATCGGTAAATCTACTGTAGCTCGAAGCGAAGCGTCGCCCGATGGTACTTCGAGAATATTCGATGAACTTCTCGAAGTACCAATTGAGGCTACAGTAGGTTCAAAATAACATATCGTTTGTTGTGAACCGTCAAAAATATTTAACTCTTTTGAAAGAGATAAACCCTTGTCAATCAATACTCTAACAGGATTTTTCCCAGTCCAAAAGCGAATGTCTAATCTTGGATTATCGTATCGAACTGTATTCGTCCCAACCATAATCGCATCATTTTCAGCTCGCATTTTATGAACAAATCTTCTTGATAATAGATTAGAAATCTGGACAGCTTCGTAGTTTTTTTTAGCAATAAATCCATCCACTGATTCTGCCCATTTTAGGATTATATAAGGACGGTGTTTTTCGATAAAAGTAAAAAATCGTTTGTTTAAATCTCTTCCCTCATTTTCCAATAACCCCGTTTCAACCTCGATACCTGCTTGACGGAGTTTTTCAATACCTTTTCCAGCCACTAAGGGATTAGGGTCATGGTTACACACCATTACTTTTTTGACCTGATATTTGATCAACAAATCTGCACAGGGAGGGGTTTTTCCGAAATGAGAACAAGGTTCAAGCGTTACGTAAACTGTTGATTTTGAGAGCTTTGATTTATCCAAAACTGATTTAACAGCATTCACTTCGGCATGAGTTTCTCCGTATTTTTGATGATAACCTTCGCCGATTATCTTGCCTTCATGCACAATCACACAACCGACCATCGGGTTAGGCGAGACTATGCCCGCACCCAATCGAGCGAGTTGCAAAGCCCTTTGCATAAATTGTATATCTGTCATAAGATTTTGTATTTTGGAAAGCAAAATTAGGAATCTTTACTACTTTTGTAACATCAATCATAAACTTCTCTCATGGAACAACAATCTGAACAGTTAAAATTTGTACACCTCAACGATATTCACGTGGCTCTGGGAGCAAAAATGGTACCTTTTGCGGGTTATTCGATGCCCGTTTTATATACAAATCTTATCCAAGAACATTTAGCGGTTCGTAATTCAGTGGGCGTTTTTGATGTCTCTCACATGGGCGAATTTGTGGTGAAGGGCGAACGTGCTACGGAGTTTTTGCAATACGTTACCTCAAACGATGTTTCAGCTTTGGTGGATGGAAAAGTACAATACTCATGCTTGCCGAACGATAAAGGTGGTATCGTAGATGATTTATTGGTTTA
>JAYUOX010000406.1:0-2844 GCA_043760595.1 Cytophagales bacterium | reverse complement strand
GACGAACCATCAGGCACTAATTCAAAGTTCAAAACAAACTTCATTGAATTAGGATTGGGCGTTGATTCGGTATAAATGAGTATGTGGGGCTTCAACATTGGAATTTTGTATTAAGTATTATGCACTAAGTATTAAGAAAAAGATAAAACATTGTACGTGGTCTTAATAGCGGAACGCCGCCCGCTTATACCTAAGACTTAGTACACATTTTAAACAGCAAATTTACGAAATTAGTTTGGTGGATGGAATTTAAAAATGTTTTTGTTAATTTGTTAAAATTCTATCCTTTTAAGGAATGAGAATCAAATAAATCAGATTGCCCAAAATAGGCACTTTGACCTTTGAAATGATACTTGAAATCCTTTTTGTAGGTCAAACAAATTGCTTCACTATGTTTGTAATGATAGTTGTCATACTCCTAAACAAACCCCAAGCCTTCAAACCTTTTCCCCAAAACCACTACAGAATCCGTCTGTAACCATTTATCCAGAACAGTAGCATAAATATTTCTGAAATCTATTTTATATTTTAAATCTCCTTCATCAAGATTCTGTAAATCAGGGGCTTGCGTGATATTTTTGTCGGTTTTTAATTTTCCTCCCATCAAAAAAACATTGTTTGCTGTGCCGTGGTCAGTGCCGTTTGAAGCGTTTTGTTTTACCCTTCTGCCAAACTCCGAGAACGTCATCACCATTACATTTTCCATCCGTCCGCTGGCTTTCATATCGTCCATGAACACCCGCATTGACTCGGCATATTGTTTCAATAAACGCTCTTGTTGATTCACTTGATTGACGTGTGTATCAAAGCTCCCGTGCGATACGTAATACACCTGTGTCTGTACGCCTGAGTTGATTAATTCAGAAATCGTTTGCATTTTTTTACCCAAATCAGATTGTGGATACAGGGCTTTTGAATGATAAATTTTCGATTTTTCGTAAATATAATCTGCCGAAGAAATGGTTTCTGAAAGCGTTTTGTAGAGATAATTTACGTTATCAAATTCTTCGTGATTGATTTTTGAGAGTTTCGTAAGAAATGGCGTTTTCGTTTGTCGGTATAATTGGGCAGGATTTTGAGTTGCCATACCTTTCACTTTTGATCCTTTCAGTGCTAAACTCAAAGAATCATCTACTTCAATAGCAGCGTGTGGTTCACATTTTCCAAAACATTGTGCATCTAAATATCGCCCCAACCAACCACTTTTTAAATACTCATCCGAACTACTGCCCGTTTGCCAAATATCCATTGAACGGAAATGGGAACGGTCAGGGTTTGGGTAGCCTACGTTGTTGATTATTTGCATAGAACCACTATCATAAAGACCTCTGATTGATTCCAGAGCTGGATTTAGTCCGATTTCATCGTTTAATTTTAAGACCTTATCTGACTTATAACTAATACTTGGACGTTCCTGATAATAGATGTCATTTCGGAATGGAATTACGGTATTGAGTCCATCATTTCCCCCTGAAAGCTGCACAATAATTAATATTTTTCCTTGATTTTGAGCCTGTTGAATCGCCAGAGCCTGTTGTTCAAAACCCTTTAAAAAGCTGGGAATCAGCATCGTACCAACGGTAGCGAGGGCTGATTTTTGTATAAACTCACGTCTTGAAGCCATGTTGTGATGTGTTTTATTTTGTTAAACGCATCTTTGACTGTGGATGGGGGGAATGGTTTAAAAAGGGATTCTCTACACTCTAATTCTTCAAAACCTTAAATTCAACCCGTCGGTTAATTGCCTGATTTTCAGGGGTATCGTTTGGCACTTTTGGGTCGTATTTACCATAACCTTTCGAGGTGATACGTTCCGCAGGTACGCCTTGGGTAAGGAGGTAGTTACGCACTACGTCCGCCCGTTCCTGTGAGAGTTTGTTGTTTATTAAATCAGTTCCTAAGTTATCAGTATGTCCACCGATTTCCGTAATCATCTTGGCATTTTCCTTGAAAAATGAGGCTAAACGATTCAATTCATAATATGATTCGGGTTGAAGTGCCGCTTTGCCAAACTCGAAGAAGATATTTTTCATCTGGATTTTTGTACCTACTTCTACATTTTTTGAAGGGATTACGGTCATATCTTTTCCTTCGATTTCGAGGTATTTACCCGTCATTTTACTCAAATCAATGTTTTCGGAGGTACTGATATAACCGTCTATTTTGGTGGTGATTCCGTAATTTTTTCCGTAGGGCAAAACCACTTTATAAATTCCTGTGATGGGGTCGGGAGTGGCAACGCCTAATTCTTTTCCGTTGGTTAAGTCTTCGTAAATGATTTTTGCGTTGTTGGGTACTTTGCCTGTTTTGCCGTCAATTACTTTACCCGAAACCAATACTACGGGATCGGACTTTGTGGGTTCAATCTTCACAGGGACTGTACCAGGCGGGTTTTTCTCCCCTCCTACCATTGGCGAAGTTGTCGCTGGTGGCGTTTCAACAGGCTTTGGTTGGTCTATTTTCAAACGGAAAATATCTTTCTTTCCGACGGAATTATTACTGGAAATGAAATAGGCATAATCGCCCGCTGCCGAGATGGTGTAATAGGCATCGTATTGGTCAGTATTGATGGGTTCGCCGATGTTGGTGGGTTCTGTCCAATTAATCCAAGTTTCGTCTTTTCGTTTGCAAACCCAAATATCATTACTGCCTTTTCCACCCTCACGATTACTCGAAAAATAGAGCGTTTTGCCGTCTGCCGCTAAGAAAGGGGTTGTTTCCGTAAAATCAGTATTGACATCATCGCCCAAATTTATAACTTCCGACCATGAGCCGTCTTTCTCTAAAAATGAAGCATAAATATCGTCTTCATCAGAGTTTTTCTTTTCTGAAAAAGCCATCAAA
>JAYUOX010000405.1:0-24645 GCA_043760595.1 Cytophagales bacterium | reverse complement strand
AAGGCAAATTTATTGGGATGTTGCTTCGTTAAATTCTCTACTAAATCAATTAAAGAATCTGCCAAAGCCTTTGAAAATCCTTTCTTTTGTTGCAGATTAGCAGGTACATAAATTGACATGAAAGGGGCAGAAAGTCCCCCTTTCTTCGCCCGAACATAATCAAAATCTCCGCCTTTGGTTTGTACAGAAACGTCCTCCATTCTACCGCTTAGGCGATAAGGCAAGTCCACATGACCATCCACGATGATAAATTTATGGGCTAATTCATTGGCTTTTTTGCGGAGGGTTTCATCCGAAATTTTGGCTTTCTGAGGTTTCGGTCTTGAAAATGATGGATTTACAGTTAATCCAAGAATAATGAAGAGTAATTTGAGTTGATTTTTCATTTAGATATGTCAAACGGACAGCCTTGTCCGTAGATTAGAATAATTTTATGACAACGGACAAGGCTGTCGAAACGTCGCACCGCCGTACTACATACATATTTAATCAATTTAAAAGAATTTTCAGTAATTTGCAAGACAAAACAAACCATTTTTATTGATGAAAAAATATGTACTCCTTTCAGTCGGAGAATTATTAGTTGATATTATCGGAACGGATATTCAAGAAAGTATTTTACAGACCGCTACTTTTGAGCGTTTCCAAGGAGGAAGTCCTGCCAATATGGCGGCAAATATGGCTCGTTTAGGCATGAATACCGCCCTTGTTTCATGCGTTGGGAATGATAATTTGGGAATATTTTTGAAAAATGAAGTTGCCAAAACGGGGATTGATATTAGTCATATTATAACTGACGATTTTCAACCTACAAGCACCGTAATTGTGTCCAGAACTAAAGGAACGCCCGATTTTATTGCTTACCGCACGGCAGACCGTATGATTCAGCCTCACCATATACCTGATAATTTATTGGTAGCATCAGCCATTTTCCATACTACTTGTTTTGCATTGAGCCAAGAACCCGCCCAATCTGCTATTGTGGATGCTGCAAAACGAGCCAACAATTTAGGGTGTCGGGTGAGTTTAGATGCCAATTATGCGATTCAGATTTGGGCGGATAGAAAGCAAGCCTGGGAGACCATTTCAGCGTATTGTTCACACGATGGATTAGTAAAATTGAGTGAGGACGATGCCGAGAGAATTTATGGTCATAAAGTTTCAGAAGAACAAGTTATCAAGGATTTTCATGCGATGGGGGCAGATTTAGTATGCTTCACAAAAGGTGGTGACGGCTCAACAATATCTTACGAAAAAGGGGCTAAACAGATTCGTTTAGGTGTAAAACCCATTGAAGTCGTTGATGCCACAGGAGCAGGAGATGCGTTTTGGGCAGGTTTTTTAACGGCTTTTTCAGAAGGAAAATCCATCGAAATTTGTGCTAATGCAGGGGGGAATTTGGCGGCATTAAAATTAATCACAAAAGGACCTTTGCCAGCGGTGGTGAATAAATCAGTTTTGTATTTGTGATAAATATTTCTGTTATTTCTTCGACTATAGGTATAGTGTTCAGAAAACTTTATTTTGTCTGAATCAGGATTTACAAGATTTAAGGAATAACAGGATAAAAATCATAAAAATCATTAAATCCTATAATCCTGATGCAGACAAATTATTGTTTTTAAAACAGTAGTTTTTACGAAAAGATTTTTAGACAGACACTTTTCATAGATACTATATTTTATTCAATTTTACCTACCAACAACATCCCCCTACCCCCTTCAAAGGGGGAATTTACCATTCGTGCAATTCCCCCTTTGAAGGGGTAGGGGAATGTCAAAGGTGTTCAAATTCGTACAAAAAAGTCTTATTTCAAAAAGTATCGGTCTAAAAAACGAAAAGACCTACATCTATGGATTATCAAATAGCTCTTTTATAATCCCTCAAACTGACGCAAAAATCTCACATCATTTTCTGTAAATAATCGTAAATCTTTGATTTGATATTTTAACATCGTGATACGTTCAATTCCCATCCCGAAGGCAAAACCTGTGTATGCTGTCGAGTCTATTCCGCACTGTTCCAACACGTTAGGGTCAACCATACCCGAACCCGCAATCTCTACCCAACCCGAATATTTACAGACATTACAGCCTTTTCCTTTACAGATTAAACAGGTAATATCAATCTCCGCCGAAGGTTCTGTAAACGGAAAATACGAAGGACGATAACGCACCTTGGTATCTTGCCCAAACATCTCTTTGGCAAAATAATAGAGCGTATCTTTCAAATCTTTAAAGCCCACGTTTTTATCCACGTAAATCCCTTCAACCTGATGAAAAAGACAATGAGCCCTCGCAGAAATTGCCTCATTACGATACACTCGCCCTGGCATGATTGAACGTAAAGGCGGTTTTTGATTTTTCATCAAACGAATCTGAACGTTTGAGGTATGGGTTCTCAAAAGAATATCATCAGCCACTTCTCCACCTTTTTTTTCGATAAAGAAAGTGTCCTGCATTTCACGGGCAGGGTGGTTTTCGGCAAAATTTAGTGCCGTAAAATTATAAAAATCTGATTCTATTTCTGGTCCATCTGATACATTGAAACCCATTTTTGCAAATATTTCAATGATTCTGGCTCTTACCAAAGTCAGCGGATGAATGGTTCCGTTTTCGTAGTGAATATTGGGAAGCGTCAAGTCAAATTCAATGGCAACGGACTTATCTTGAGACGATTCCATCAAGGTTTGAAACTCATTGAATTTGTTTTGAGCTAAATCTTTCAAGGCGTTTAGTTCTTGCCCAACGGCACGGCGGTCTTCTTGCGGGACGTTCTTTAAACTATCAAAAAGGTCGCCTATTACGCCCTTACGCCCCACATACGCAATACGGAAGGCTTCGAGTTGTTCTTTGTTGTCAATCTGGAAATCAGCAATTTGCTGTTGTATTTCGGAAATTTTTGCTTGCATAATGCAAAATTAGGGATTAGGGATTATATTTTTATAGATTTTTGGAAAAAGGTGTTAGGTTTTGGGTGTTAGGGGTCAGTATATCACCTAATACTCAAAACCTAACACCAAATCCCCAAATTGTATTATTCCGAGGTCAATACTCCTCTAATATATATTCACAAGAAAAAGCGTTTTGATTTTTCAAAGAATCTGTATTTTGCGTTTGGCGATACCAAAAATAATGACTAAGTTTAGTTAAGAAAACGCCCAAAACTTAGAAAACCTCGTTCCGATCAAGCAAGGTTTTTCTGAAAAATCGGAGAGTTCTTTGACATTCATTTGATATTCCTTGTTTTGTGTTTCCTATTTGGGAACATTGTGCTTTTGTAAATCTGAGAGAATGACTGTTCGTAAATATCTAAACAAGCAATAAGAAATCGCATTTGAAACAAAGAACTACTCCAAAGGGCAATTTTTGTTAAATAATCTGTTCAACTTAAACAAAGAGTGCGTATGAAATTACAAGTGCATTCCATTCACTTTGACGCTGACATTAAGCTGTTGGAGTTTATCCAGTCGAAACTCAATAAATTGGATATGTTTTATGACCGAATAACTGGTGGTGAAGTATTTTTGAAAGTCGGTAAAGGTGGCACCAAAAAGGTCAAGAGCAAAATGTTAGAAGTGAAGATTAGTTTACCAGGAGCAACTCTTTTCGTAAAAGAAAAGGCTTCATCCTTTGAGGAAGCAATGGATATAGCCATTGAAGCCTTGAAAATCCAATTAAAAAAGTTCAAAGACAGAGTTCAAGAAAAACTCAATCCTACCCGTGATGTATTAACAATGTCAATGGCTATGGAGAGTTAAGTAAGAGAAGTATTTTCTCTAACATACCTTAAAAGGGTTGTCCTCGTGAGAAGACAACCCTTTTTTTTATTTTGGTTAATAATATTTTAAATATACTTTTTTATAACAAATTCAAACCCATCAAAAACCGCAAAATGATTGCTATTTTCATCATCATACGCCCACTGACCGAGATTGATATAGCGACTATTTTCGCCCACAGGCAAATCTAACAATAGATGTCGATGCCCAAAAACGTAAAAATCATGGTGTTTGAGGGCTTCTTGTTCTTTGGCAAAACTCCAAAGCCATTCGCCGTCTCCTCTAAATTGCAATTCTCGTTTAATCCGTTCAACATCTTTTCGACTACCTGACCAAAAAGTCGCCAAGGCGATTCCTACGTGCGGATGTAGCCATGAAAACGCCCACTGAGCCAGTTTTGATTCAAATATTTTTTTCAAGAATTTATATCCGTTATCACCTGGACCTAAACCATCTCCATGAACGATGTAGAAGGTGAAGAGTTTAGGGTTTAGAGTAGAGAGTTCAGAGTTTAGAGTAGAGAGTTTAGAGTTTAGAGTAGAGAGTTTAGGGTTTAGAGGAGAGAATTTAGAGTTTGTATCCTCAATCTTCTCACTTTCAACTTTCTCCTCTGAACTCTGAACTCTAAACTCTAAACTCTCCACTCTAACAGCGTATTCTTGAAAATCACGATAGACTTTGATGTTCATTTCTTTCGTAAAATAATCAAACATCCATATATCATGATTGCCAGTGAAGATGATGATTTCGATTCCTGAATCCGTTAATTCTGCCAATTTACCTTGCAAACGCACAAAACCTTTGGGAATAACATTTCTATATTCAAACCAAAAATCAAAAATATCACCCACCAAAAATATCATTTGTGCATCTGATTTGAGAGAGTCGAGCCAAGCCACTACTTTTCGTTCACGGACAAGACTGGTTTCGTGATTAGGGTAGCCCAAATGAAAGTCTGAGGCAAAATATATTTTTTTGTTGGGTTGTAAATGAATTGAAATCATACCTCAAAGATACGTATTTTGGTATTATTCCTTCACTAATTTCACCACACTACTTTTCTCATTATTTCCCACTCTCAAAAAATACTGTCCTGTCGGTAAACTCTTTACTGAAATGGTCTGGACACGGTTTCTGATGTTTTCATTCCAAAGTACTTTTCCTGAAATATCTACCAAAAGTGCTTCGTAATTTTTTCCAGAAAAATCATTTATTTCAATGGTAATATTCTCGTTGGTCGGGTTTGGATATGCTTTAAAAATATCATTTATTTCACCTTGAATTGCCAAAACTTTATAAAAATTAGGAATACCATAACCCAAAATCTTATCAGGTTTATCCGCTTGACTCCCCGCTTTTCGGACGTTATCCATTACCTGCATTGCCGTAAGCGTTGGGTTGGCTTGCCAATATCCAGCCACCATTCCACACAGGATTGGTGATGAAAATGACGTTCCAGAAGCTGTGCCAGCTGCCCCCGTTGGTCTAATCACAGCCGCACTTTGTCCCATTGCTGCTACGTCGGGTTTGATTCTTTTGTCATCGGGGTTGCCTAATGAACTCAGTGTAGAGTATATTCTGTTGGCTGTAACCGCCCCCACCGTAAGCACAGAATCGGCATCGGCGGGCGTTGAAATATACTTCCAAGCACTACTACCATCGTTTCCTGCACTAATCACACACACAATCCCGACACCCGCAGCCCAGTCTGCCGCACGTGCCGCAATGGTGGTATTTCCATTAAAATCAGCGTATTTGTGGTCGGTCTTAGGGTCGTCAAAGTAAGTATATCCTAATGATGAATTGATTAAATCTACGCCTACACTATCGGCATATTCTGCCGCAAAAAGCCAGTTAGCTTCCTCAATAATGTATTCACTTGGGGCATTCTCTGAACGTAGTAAAAGAAATGACGCTTTGGGGGCAGTCCCAACCATTGTGCCTTCCAAAAATGCCCCCATACATGATAGTACGCTCGTTCCATGACCATCATCTTCATATACAGAGGTTTCTTTTTCAACAAAATCATACGTTCCTACGATTCTTTTTTCATCAAAAAGTGCCTTGAAAGCTGGTATTTTATTCACATTTTCAAAACCCGAATCCAAGACTCCAATCATCATCCCTTCGCCTCTAAAACCTTGGTCGTGCATTTTGTCTGCCCCAATCATTTCATTTTGAGTTTTGGCTAAACCATAATTAAATGCTTGACTTTCAAACGCTTCAAATTTAGTTTTCTTTCTTCCACGTGAGTCTGGGTCATCAATTGAACCATTTATATCCAATCCTTTGACAAAAGGTAGCTTCAAAATGGCTTGTAAATTAGCCTCCGAAGTTTGCACCAGAGCTGCATTCATCCATCGAGAAGTGAACCAAACCTTCGCCCCTGTTTTTTTTATGTCAGAAATATAGGATGGATTAACGGGCAAATCACGAGTTTTGACGGTGATTCCTTGTTTCTGACGACGACTAACCGAACGTGACGAAAGGAACTCCAAGGGTTTTGAAACTGAATAAGGCGAGTTGCTTTTGTCCTTGAAAGTAATGAGATATTTTGCTGGCAACTGGGCTTTACAATTTACAATTAACAGGGAACAATTAACAATTATTAAAAGGATAATTGTCTTCCAATTTTTCACACCACGTCTCCAGTTCTTTGAAACTGTTAATTGATTATTGCTAATTGTTAATTGATGTCTCATAGTTTTTTAATTTTTAAAATCTGTTTTGTACCAAAATCTATTTTTCCTTTTCCGAGGCAATCGCCTGTATTACAATAAGATACGTTAGTTTTTTCTTGATAAATTATACCTACTCCCTCTGCATAAACTTCGATTCTTTTCTTTAAATCTACCAGAGTAGAATCGTTTTGTTGGACAACGGTCATTGTGATTGGATAATCCAAAAACGGCTTACGAACATTTTTCATTTCGTAGGTATCATTTCCCAGATTATTGAACAAATTTCCATCCCATTTTAGTCCTTCTTTTACAGGAAAAATCATCTTTACGTAAGTTACATTATTTTCTGTTTTGAGGGCTTTATCAGTAGTATTTTTTGCCGTAAAAACGGAGTCAATCATCCAATTTTGGGAGTCATTTTCACGGCGATAACGTTCAATTCTCAGGGCTTCTTTTCCGTCAGAATCTTTAAAAGTCGAAGCTGTTAGTTCTTTGAGTTGATAGGTTTTTACGACTGGATTAGTCGTGAGAGTATATTGCGTTTCGGTTACGTCATAAACGTTTGATTTACCGATGAATGAATAAAAAAACTCAGACCCATACATTGGCGGAGCTACACACCCACAGTCGAGATTGGGAGTACATCCGCTCAGTAGCGTGAAAACCAAACAGGTAAAAGCCGTAATGACTTTTACCTGTTTTGGGATGATATATTGAAATGTTTTCATAGGATTGTTATGTAGGAGCGTATCGCATAAGCCCGCCATGTATGAGAAAAGGACGTATGCGATACGCTCCTACAATTGTTCGCTTAATTCCCCGAAGGCACCAACCAAGCCTGTTGCAGTTTCGTTTGTTCTTCGCTTGGGTTTTGCATGGGATTAATGACATTTTTTTCTTCTACTTCTGGAATAATCAATTTGCTTGAAAGTTTAACTTCTACTTTTTTATCGCCATCTTTTCTATTGACTACGTAATTTATCACATCACCTTCTTTGGCACTCATCAGAAACTCACTACGGGTTGTTCGGAAAGTGTTTTTGTCTAATCCTCCGCCATTTAGCGATACAAATTCATCGCCTGCTTTGAAACCTAACTGTTTACCAAATTCATCAATTCCGTCTTCGTCAATGATAAAAATGGCATCTGTTTGGGGATTCACGCCCAAATTATACACGGAAAAACCAAGTGTTTTTTCTTTCTTCTTACGACTTTTTATGTAGTCAATTCCCACACTGTTTAGGGTTTCTCCGATGGGAAGAGGCTCTTTTCCTTCTACGTATTTAGTAAAAAACTGACGGATTTCTGGCAATTTAGAAACCTCCGTGATTTTATCAAATAATTCATTGTCGTTGAATGATTTTTCTTTGCCATAATATTTCGATAAATCACGCATTAAATTCTGAGTACCGTACTTTCCACCCGATAATTGACGTAATCTAATATCTAAACATAAGCCAATTAAAGCCCCTTTTTCGTAAACGTTATTGTACTGGTCTTTATATTTTTCTAAGACATCAACTGACATTTCTGTAAAAGGAAGATTGTCTTTATAACGCTCCGTCATGTTATTGATTTTTGATTTCAACATATTCAAATACAACGGTAAGTCAATCAAATTGTACTTCATTTGCATATGTCCCGCTGCGTATTCAGTCATACCCTCGTACATCCAAAGGTGTTTGGACATCTTTGGGTTATTAAAGTCAAACTCGCCAATCTCCGTTGAATGGATGCTCAAAGGCGTTACAATATGAAAAAACTCGTGTGAACAAACGTCCTTCACCGTCTGCGAAAGTTCTTCGGCGGATGATTCGGGTAAATAATAAAAAGAAGAATACGAATGTTCCAAAGCTCCAAAACTTCCGCCTTTCAGATTGTCAGAAAGCACAATCACGAAAGCGTATTTTTTAATAGGTAATGTTCCGCCCAAATACTCTTTTTGAGCTTCCAAAAGCGTTTTTACGTTATCCCCAATCTCTCGGGCGGTTGCCTTTTTGTTTGGCGAATACACCGAAATCAAAATATCCGCACCACCTACTTTCAAAACTACGGTATCGGGTTGGCAGTACATGATGGGGGCATCCACCAAGTCGTTATAATTAGAGGTAATGAAAGTATCATTTTGTGGATTAGATTCTGCCGCCACCAATGAAGTCGCTCCATAAAATCCTTTGGGTTTCGTGAAAGTAACTTCATAAGTTTGACGTTTCATTTCGTCAAAATAGCCAATAAAACCGTGCGTATTGATGGCGAACAATTTGTTTTCTTCAATATTTGTTCCCGCTGGTTCAAACACGTACTCACCCGCAATTTCGGGCGAATCCCATGTATCATCTACCAGATAGGTGATTTTATTTAGTGATTTTGCTCCTTTGATTTTGTAACTATTTTTATCTAATTTATCAACCGTAAGAATTTTTCCAGCAATGTCAAACGCCTTAAAATCAGATATATAACGACCAAAATCATAATTGGCATACGTCCCTGGGACAATCTTGGGGAGATTGTAAACGACTTCATCTTTCAATATTTTGGGAGTAATTAATGATACCTCCAATTTATCCTTTTGGACTTTGGTTAAATCAATAAAAAATTGATAGTTTGTAGTTTGTGAAACTTTCTGAGCGAAAGTATTTAGGCATAAAAACAGAGCCGTAAGCGTTAAAAATGGGTATTTCATTCGAGAATAATTTTGTTTTTTAAATAATTTTGCAAGTTAATAATCTTTGACGGGATATTAACGAAGACGGGGCGAAGAAAGTGTTTGAGGGATGAAAAGTAGTCAAATTGTTAAGTCATCAAGTGATAAGTCCAATTCCCTAATAACCAATCAACCAATAACCGATTACTTCCCTTTTTCCATCTCCACCACCTCCACATCAAAAATCCGTTTTCCCTCAATTTTCAGACGAACTGCCGTTTGGATATTATGAAAGCCGTGCGTTCCTGCCGCCCCAGGATTGATGTAGAGCATTCTTTCACGGTTCAAATCTCGTTTTACTTGGAGAATGTGCGAATGTCCACAAACGAAAATATCTGGTTTTTGGATAGAAAAACATTCCAAAGCATCGGGTTTATATTTGGAGGGCGTTCCTGCGATGTGGGTCATACCCACGAGTAGGTCTTCACACTGAAAATGATTGATTTTAGGGTAAATCATTCTCACCGTAGCATCATCAATATTGCCGTAAACGCCTTCGATGGGTTTATAAGATTCGAGGGTGTCCGACAGTGAAACATTGCCCCAATCGCCAGCGTGCCAGATTTGGTTGCACCAATCTACGTGTTCCATGAGGCGTTCGTCCAAATAACTGTGGGTATCGGAGATGATTAATATTTTTTGCATATCTAAAAATAAACGTATAGGCTATCCGTTTCTGAAACAAAATCAGTTTTAGATAGTTTTAATGTCATACTTAACTTATTGTAAACCAACAACATCATGCTTGTAAAATCATTTGAAATAGCTCTTTATGAGAAATTACGCTTGTTTTTTGAAAAGCAGAACTTTGTGTTGATGGCTGATAAAAAACAATTCCGTAAAGTTACACCAACGGGCTTTCAAAATGTAATTTTTACGGCTTCCTCTTACGATGATGAAGTGTGGTTGGAAGTAAATTTAGGTTGTCGGAATAATCAAATTGAACAGATAGCTCAACAGTTTTTGGGCAATACCCGTGATTTTTGGAAAGATTCTAACACCATCGTTATCTCAATCGGGAAATATAATGATGCTAAATATTTCAGATACAAAATCATGACCGAACCCGATGTGGATGATGTTTGTGATGTTGTCAAAGATTTTTTGACCTTGGAAGGTTTACCTTTTTTACAGGATTCGGACAGTTTACTTTCATTGAGTAATATTTTTAATAAGATCCCCTCGAAGCCCTGCAAATACGTTTATAATCAAGCCCATCGTTGTTACAAAGGCATTATTGCTGCCAAATTGACTTACGATGAGCGATTTCTTGATTTGGCGGACGAGCATCGAAATCAACTCATGAAAATCGGGGCAACCTCCGAAGAACTCCTCACGTATGAGCGTTTGCTTAGTTTTTTACTGTATCATTCTTCAAATTAGAATTTCCGTATTATTTACTAAATTGCGGTTAGATATTCCAATAACCCAACAAATAGTGAAAAAAGTAATTTTAATTATCCTCCTCATTTTCAATGGATTACGTCCAGGTTTTAGTCAAAATCATGACCACGATTCAACTTTCAAAAAAACACCTATCACTCATTTTGTTGCTCCATTAATTTTGATTGGTGGAGGAATTATCGTCAATTCGACAGATTTCAAAAATAAACAAATCACTTGGAGAAGTCAAAATTATCCAGATTTCAAGAATGGAATTGATGATTTAATTCAATTTGCTCCACACGCTACCGTTTTTGGATTAGACTGGATTGGTGTAAAAAGTAAGCACGGATTTAATGATAAATTGGGCTTGATGGGAACAGGAATGGTGATTATGTTGGGAACGGTCAATGTTCTGAAATATACTACTGACCAAGTTCGCCCAGATGGTAGTTCGGCAAATTCGTTTCCTTCTGGACACACCGCTAACGCTTTTTTTGGAGCAACGATTTTAGCCAAAGAATATTCGGACAAAAGTCCCTTGATTGCGATTGGGGGCTATTCTGTGGCAACGGTTACAGGTGTTTTTAGGATTTTGAACAACCGTCATTGGGCATCAGATGTATTGGTTGGGGCGGGTATCGGGATATTATCAGCCGAGGCTGCCTATGCGGTTTATCCTTGGTTGAGAGAGAAAATAGGAGGGAAGCACAAGAATAAAAATATTGTTTTTGTGCCTGTGTATGACGGACTCACGATGGGGGGCAATTTGGTGATTGGGTTTTAGGAATCGCTATTTTCAGTATATTTACCTAAAATTTCTAAATATGAGAACAATAGAAAAACAAAACGAACAAGTATTTTTTAAAAAGTTCAAAACATATTCAGCCTCTGAGGTCATCGCCGCAGGTGGAACAACGGCTTTTGCTCGCTTTACAGGGCATGATCCAAAAAAACTTTATAAATTAAAAGGAGAACCTCAAGGAGAACCTCTTTCAGAAGAAAAATTTAATAATGCTTTAAAAGACCTTGAACGGAAATGAACCTACTTTTTGATACCAATATTTTAATCAATATTTCAAGAGATAAATCTGAACATAAGATACTTGACTTCGTAAATCCAAAATTAAAAGACGTTTATGTTTCTTATGTAAGTATTGCAGAAATTGAGTCAATAGTCTTTCAGAATAATTGGAGTAGTAGGAAAATAAAACGGCTTGAATCTTTTTTAGAGGAAGTTCGAATAATAGAAATTGATAGCACTTTATTAAAAACTTACGGAAGTATGTACTTATTAATGCACATACTTTTTTAGTATGAGAATAACCCTACCAAGCGTTTTAAACGCTTGGTGGGGTTGCGAATCCAACTAATTTTTGACTTTGCATTAATAAGTACATAGTTCCGAAAACTTATGTCAATATAGATGCATTCAGTCAAAAAAAGCATCAAAACTTTACAGAATATACTTTCCAGACTCCTCTAAATATGGGTAAAAATGATTTATGGACGGTTCGCCGCTGCGATTGCCTCTACGGCATATTTATTGAATCTTACGTTAGTAACAACCGATGGTGATTTTGACCATTTGGGTTCTCATTTTATTACTCTGAATAAAATTCTTCCTGAGCAATTACAATCAATAATGATAGTGAAATAATTATGATGCTATGAAAATGACACAATCCAACTCCCGCAGAGACTTCATAAAAGCCAGTTCACTCTTGGCTATTGGTTTTTCATTGCCTTCATTCGGTAATTCAAAAACCATTGTTCATAAAATTGATACTGCCAATGCCAACGCTTTGGGGCTTGAATTGAACCCGTATATTTTGATAAATGATGCGGGGAAAATTACGCTTTTCAATGCTCGCCCAGACATGGGACAAGGCACTTATCAAGCCTTACCAATGCTTTTGGCGGAGGAGTTGGAAGTGAATCTTGACCAAGTGGAAATCCGAAACACGGACGGACAGGGCAAATATGGTTCGCAACTTTCAGGTGGTTCATCATCGGTTAATTCTCGTTGGACTCCCATGCGTACTGCGGGGGCAGCCGTAAGAGAAATGTTGATTTCGGCAGCCGCTACCAAATGGCAAGTCCCTGTAAATGAGTGCTTTGCCGAGAATGCAAAAGTAATTCATAAACCAAGTAATAAGGTTTTTACCTATGGAGAATTAGTAGCGGAAGCTTCAAAATTGGAAGTTCCTAAAACGCCAAAACTCAAAGACCCAAAGGATTTTAAACTCTTGGGCAAATCAATTCCACGTCCAGAAATTCCTTCCAAAGTGAATGGAACGGCAGTTTTTGGGATTGATGGCGATGTGCCAGGAATGTTATACGCCAGTATCGAACATTCGCCAAGTATTCACGGAAAAGTGTTGAGTTATGATGGAGCGGAAGCCATGAAAATTAAGGGGGTAAAATTTGTCGTAAAAACGGAAAGAAAAATGCCACATAAAACGGTGGAAGCGGTAGCGGTTGTGGCGGATAATTATTGGGCGGCTTTGAAAGGACGAAAAGCCTTGAAAATTAAGTGGGAGACAGAAGATTTGAGTAAAATGTCCACGTATTCGTATTTTGATGAACTTCAAAAATTAGCGAAAACCAAAGGAGAAGCCTACAAAGAGCATACCAAAGGCGACTTTGGCAAGAATTTTACTGGGGCAACTCAGAAATTAGAAGCGTATTACCAAACGCCTTTCGTGGCTCATGCAGCCTTGGAACCACAGAACGCAACCGTTTGGGTACAAGGCGATAAAGCGGAATTGTGGGCACCCATTCAAGGACCTGATGGATTGATTAAAGAGGTGGCAGCATACTTAAAAATCAAACCCGAAAACATCAAAATCAACGTGCCGTTTATGGGCGGTTCGTTTGGGCGAAAAGCCTACTATGACTACGTAATGGAGGCTTTGCATATTTCTAAACAAGTAAATGCTCCGATAAAAGTCATCTGGACACGGGAGGATGATACCACGCAAGGACCTTTTCGCCCAGGTATGGTGTCGGTGATGGAAGGCGGTTTGGATGCCAACGGAATGGTGGTTGCTCATAATCATAAAATTGTGGGAGCTTCGATTGAGCATCAAGTTTTTAAAGTTCCGCTGAAAGATGCCCCAGATTCTTGGGCGGCAGAAACGGCAACTTTGGACGATAGCCCTTACGATTTTGGCAGTCGAACGATGAGTTTTCATTTGGCTGAAACTGACATTCCCATTGTCTGGTGGCGTTCCGTTTATTCATCGACTACTGCTTTCGGACAAGAGAGTTTTATGGACGAATTAGCCCACGCCGCCAAAACTGACCCATTGGCATTCAGATTGGATATGTTAGCGGATGCTCCGAGATTTAGTAGAGTGTTACAAACCTTAGCCAAGAAAGCTAATTATCATCATAAACTACCTGAAAATCAAGCGATTGGTATTGCCGTTGCTCGTTCATTTGGGTCGATTGTGGCTCATGCTGTTACGGTTTCTAAGCAAGGAAAAGGCGTGAAAATTGAGAAAGTGGTGTCAGTAATTGACTGTGGAATGACCGTAAATCCAAATAATGTTATTGCCCAAACCGAAGGAAATATTGTGATGGGATTAACGGCTGCAATCAAGAATGGTATTACGTTTAAAGACGGAGTGGCAGAACAATCTAATTTTCATCAGTATAATCTATTGAGAATCAACGAGATGCCAAAAACAGAAGTGCATATCATTCAAAATCAAGAAGCCCCAAGTGGCGTTGGTGAGCCTGGATTACCACCGATTGCTCCCGCACTTTGCAATGCAATTTTTAATTTGACGGGGAAGCGGGTGAGGACATTACCTTTTGAGATTGGGGATATTAGTTAGAAAATTTACCTTTATTGATGGCATGACTTTGAGTCATGCCATCAGTTTTTTAACCATTTACTCATTTCCCGAAAAACCACAGAAGAAAATCTCTTCTGTGGTTTTTTATTTTAGTATATTCGATTTCCAATAAAAAACCCTTCATTGCTACATGAAACATTACCTCACTTTTCAAGACGATACTTCTGATAAATTCTGGCAAATTGAAACCTCCGAAAAATCTTTTACGGTTACCTACGGACGGACTGGTACTTCTGGACAAAGTCAAACCAAAATCTTTGATTCTGAGGTGCTTTGCCTAAAAGAATCCGAAAAAATTTTGGCAGAAAAACGTAAAAAAGGATATGCAGAGGATGGCGTTGAACCTGTCCTTGTTACGGCAAAACCCAAAGCAAAAACTGAGAAATCTGATAAGCCCGAGAAGGTGGATAATTTGGCGGAGGTATTGGCAGAATATGATAAATTGATTACAGAAAGTGCCATTGACGGGCTTTTATCCTTTCTTCAATTGGTTGAAAAACGGCATTATGAGGCTTTTAAAAAACATATTCGCAAAGCAAAAAAATATTGGATAGATTACGTACAACTCGTCCCGAAAGACCCTAATAAGCCGAACGATTATGGGAAATGGGGACATCGAGGTAATGATATTCAAAAGAAAATTATCGTGCTGAGTGCGATGGGAGTTTTTGATAAAACAGAAATTAATTCTTGGGATGAAGCATTTTTCTATCTTAATAATTTCAAAAGTGGAACTATGATAATTGACATGGATACAATTCCCAATTCACTTGTTCAACGATTGGGGGCTCCACTGCCAGGCAACAGAAAAGATAAGCAAGTCTTTGAGGTTCAATACATTAAAAATATTTTATTGTGGTCAAAGCCGTCTTGGTTGGATTCTTATTTGTTGGACAGAGCCATGAAAAATGATTGGCAAAATGTCTATTACATCAACCTCCGTGCTTTGGAAGATTTGGATTTGATTACTTATAATCCACAATTGTATGCCCGTTCGCTAACCACTTTTAATCCTTGGGATCAAGCACAAAGTAAGGCGAACAAAGCCATTGATTATATCAATTTTATCGTGAATAACTCATTGGCAATTGAACGTGATTTACCTCATATTTTTGACTATGAAACCAATATTCAAAATTGTTACGGTAGTGAACAACCTTACGTATGGAATGGCGTAGGATTGTGGGAAGATATTTTTAAAAAACTATTAGAAGCTAATAAAATAGACCGTAAGTGGTTCATAACGAGTAGCTTACAGATTCAGACCAAAGAATGGAACAACGGGTTACGCTCCTTCTTCAGAAAGCGAGTGGACGATGCCAAGCCTACCAAAGAAGAGTTAGTCCAAATCCAAGAATCGGTGTTTCCGCTTTTGCACGCTTCCATGAATCAGGTCGCTAATTATGGCGTTGGATTGGTCAAGGAAATGTACGATACCGAGGGCTTTGACATGGACATTTTTTTGGACTGGATTCAACCCGTAATGATGCGTGATGACTGCAAAGGTTCAATCAAAATACTCTTGACGATGTTTGAAAAAACCTGCAAAAATCAACCTCAATTTCAAGCCAAAATCTTGGATTTATTGGCTGATACTTTTGCCATAAATGATTTAACAATTCAGGAAAAAGCGGGTAAAATACTGCAAAAATATACCGCAAAAGATAATGAAGAAATCAAAGAAAAATTAACGATGTACGCCCCACAAATGTTGGGAAATGTCAGAACCTTGATAGCTGATTTATTAACGGAAGATACTGGTAATGAAGAAGTTGATCTTAATATTGAATATAAATTTGCTTTAAAACCTACGCCCAGATTATTCGATAAAAACTTAGTGCAATTACCCAAAGATTGGAACGAATTGCTGTTTCAAATCGGTACTTTTGTGAGTTCGGGGAATGTGATTGACACTGAGCTTTTATTAAATTCTTTGGTATTACTGCAAGACCAAATTCCAGCCGATTATCAGAAGCAATGCGAGGCGTATAAAAAGAAATTGGAAGGCACATACTACGAGTCCAGTTTTAAGAATTATACCAAAGAATTCATCTTGCATTGGATGAATAATTCGGATAAAAAACTCGCTAAATCTAATCATTACGGTTACAATTCAAAAGTTTTAGATTTGCAATTTAGTCGTTTACAATATTTGGATAAGAAAATAAAAGAAAAATCAACACTTCCTTTACTGAGTTTTCCAACACATAAACCTTACTGGATTGAACCTAAAACGCTGATTGAGAGGATAATAGCTTATCAAAAAGCGGATGAAAAAATCGACATGACCGACCTCGCCATCGCCATTGCTCGTATGCCCCGTGAGCGGGTAGATGATGCCCTGTCGCTGTGTGAGCAATTAGACGGAAATCTGTCAAAATTGATGAAATTTTGTTTGGGAGCGAGCGATAAAATCGAATTAGATTCAGAAGGGAATTTCTTTACAAAATTCCTTTTGGGTAATGGTCAAAATACCAAAGAAAGCGTCCATAATTCGCTTTGGGCTTTGGCAGCAAGGACTTTCTATCCCGATAAAATTTTCCCCGAATTTGGGAAGACTTATTTAGCCGATGTACCCAATATTATAGTACCATTCGCTCCTGAGCCATATTTTAAGGAATATTGGAACGAATATAAGAACCACCAAACACAAGAGATGGAACGAACAAAATCATGGTTTGCTATAAAACTTGACTTCCCTCCATTTAAAAATCTACCACCAACTTTATTATACAGTTTGGATTTTTTTGAAAGAGAAAAGGTGAATTATTTTAATACTGAACAAGAATTATCTTTAAATGATATTTTTTATTACTACGGATTTACTCCTCAAAATCAAGATTCCTTATATTTGTTAATTCTACTAAAATCGTGTCAAATAGCGGATTCTTACGAAGGTGGTGGTAGAAGTTGGGAGGGCGTTTGTAAAATAATGCTTAGAGCTAATACCGTTTTCAATCGAACTTCTTTGTTAGTTTTGGCATCCTCATTCTTCCAACAAAAACGTGAAGCCCGAGGATTTGCGGCGGAGGTTTTGATGCACCATTTCCAAGAACAAACCATCGAACCTGAGAAATTGGGTGAACAAATTGGATTTTTGGTCAATAATAAATACGGACCAATGCAGCGATTTGTGGATGTGATTTCTTTGGTAAAAGATGCTTCAAATCTTCACAATCAAGGGCTTATCTTGATGCTTAATACCTTGATAATCAGCATAAAAGATATCCAAGAGTTCCCGACCAATACCAAGAAATTATTAGAAATTTATTTTGATTTATTAACAAAAACAAAGAAAAAGCCATCGCCCGAAATCATCGAAATAATGACCAAATGGCAAAGTAATGCTTCTTTGAAAAGTATTTGTAAACAGATTGCCCCCTAACCCCCAGAGGGGGAACTTAAAAAAGACAATTCACTATTAATCTCGCTCAAAACTCCCCCTCTGGGGGTTGGGGGGCTTATCATCATGGAAACAGCCGATTATACCTTCGCCAGTACATCAACCATCAATAAAGTTGATAATCAAAATAGCCTTTTTCTGTCGCACCAAACCGAATTAGAAGAAGTCAATAACATTCCCTGTTTCTTTTGGGGACGTATGCGAGACCCGTATTTGACGGCAAAATGTCTCTCGACGGTTGCCAAAACTGTCCGTTCACGTTTTGCCCTCACCACCCAAGAACTGGCAGCCATGCGTGACCCCATCGTGACGGCGGGTGCGGAGCAAATTCGCTTTGAAGGATTTTCGTCTTGCAATGGCGTTTATGCCCGTTTGGATATTCTCTCAGAAGGACTCGATGGCGAGTTTTTGGCAAGCGGCACAACCAACGTCGATTTCAACGAACCGATGCTGAATGCTTTGAATTTAGTACAGAAAAATGAGGAAGTAATTTTGAGTGTAGGCTTCGATAATGTCACCGTTTCGACTTCCCGAACCAAAGCCGTAGAAAAGAAAGTTTCCTTGCCCAATCGCTGGATTAAGGGATTAACGAGTGTTCAGCACTATTTGGCAGAGATGGACGAGCGTTTTGAACTGAACAAATTGCAAGTCATTCAACTGTTCCAAAGCCTCCCAAAATCCACGATTAAAGGTGATATGTTTATTGTGCAAAGGGCGGGTAAATTTCTGTTTTCACCTTTGCAAAGTGGTAAAAATGTGAAGGTCGGCAGTCCGCATCGCCTCAGAGTAATGGAAGGGATTTTGCCATTTATTACTTCTCTAAAAATCTATGAATCAGAGGACGGACAAGCCTCTTGTTTTGTGGCTTTGATGGGACATTTACAAATGGTTTTTGCGTTTTCTGCCGATGCCTACCGTGGTTTTTCGGGCGAAGGAAAAGCCTTGGAACACCTCATCGAAGAAATCCCGATGGAGTGGGTTTTTGGGATAAATAATCTCTTTAAGGGCAACGAAATTTTCAACATGACCAATCTTTCTATCGAAAATGACATTGCCTTTTCAACGATGGATAGCTTAACGGCAAACTTGGCAAGTATTGGTCTTTTGGGTTTTGATGTATTGAACAATCAGCATTTTTATAGAAGATTACCCTTCAAAACACAACGCATTTTGAGTTTGAATCCAAGATTGAAGAATGCCAAGAAATTAGTGGCTGAAAATGATATTGAGATAGTAAAGAAGATTAATAACTACGTAGAAGCCAACGTAAAAGGAAGTGGCGTAACTCACAAGATCATTATTGAAAATGACGTTGCCAAATGCACCTGCGACTGGTACACCAACCACCGAGGCAAGCGTGGGTTTTGTAAGCACGTGTTAGCGGTGAAGATGATATTGTAGTTGGCTGTTGGCTATCAGCTTTAAAATCAAGGTGTTAGTTGGCAGAAAATGTTGATAGAGTAGGCTGAAAACTCAATCCATTTGTGATTTGATAAGTACTTTCACGTAATGACGATTGCGTCTGTTTTTCTTGGCATCCGCTCTTTTATCGTTTCGTTTATCAATCACGATGCGGTCTAAATCGTTCAAATCTTCTATTACTTGAACATCATTTATGGAGGTACGTTTGGGCATAATATGATAAAGCGATTATGCGTCGGATTTGTTTTGACGAATACAAATACTGTACAAAACAAAGAGCCTGATTTCATCAAAATCAGGCTCTTTCAGTAAATCCACAATCCATCTATTCCCACTCAATAGTAGCTGGTGGTTTTGAAGAAATATCATAAACCACACGATTTACCCCCTTCACTTTATTGATAATTTCATTGGAAATATCCGCCAAAAAATCATAAGGCAAATGACACCAATCCGCCGTCATACCGTCCACGGATGAAACCGCACGTAGGGCTACAACTCGCTCGTAGGTACGCTCATCGCCCATGACACCCACCGACTGAATCGGCAAAAGCATCGCTCCTGCTTGCCAAACGCTATCGTATAAGCCTCTGGTTTTGAGTCCATTAATAAATATATAATCAACTTCTTGAAGAATCTGTACTTTCTCAGCCGTAATGTCTCCCAAAATTCTGATACCCAAACCTGGACCTGGAAAAGGATGACGACCCAATATAAATTGGGGTATTTCAAGGGTTTTACCGACCAAACGAACTTCGTCTTTGAACAAAGTTTTTAAAGGTTCAACCACCTGCAATTTCATATAATCGGGTAATCCGCCCACGTTATGATGAGATTTTATGGTCTGCGAAGGTCCGCCACTAACCGAAACGGATTCGATAATATCTGGATAAATTGTTCCTTGTCC
Source organism: Cytophagales bacterium (assembly GCA_043760595.1). Lineage (GTDB taxonomy): Bacteria > Bacteroidota > Bacteroidia > Cytophagales > Spirosomataceae > Arcicella. The sequence goes on along the minus strand of JAYUOX010000405.1, from coordinate 4,498 downwards.
CAACCATTTTACATCTTCAATCAAATGAGATTCTTGGTCAAAAACGTCAATAAACGACTTTCCGATGGCTTTTCGTTTGGCTTCGGGGTCGGTTAATCCTGCTAAGGCTTTATAGAAAATATCCTTTGAATTTACGCCTTTTACGTTTAATCCTAAGTTTTTATATGACTCCAAAACATCCTCAAATTCATTCTTTCTCAGTAAACCATTATCCACAAAAATACAGTACAAATTCTTGCCAATGGCTTTGTGAATCAGCATAGCAGCCACTGAACTATCAACGCCTCCCGAAAGTCCCAAAACTACTTTATCATCACCCAATTGTGCTTTTAGAGTTGCCACTGTTGAATCCACAAATGAGTCCGCCGTCCAATCTTGGGAGCATTTACAGATATCCAACATAAAGTTTTTCAACATTGTTTTGCCTTCCAAAGAGTGTGTAACTTCTGGGTGAAACTGAATCCCAAAAGTGTCTTCATCTTTGATATGAAAAGCGGCATATTTTACATCATCTGTCGAACCGATTACCTCAAAATCATTAGGCAATGACATAATCGTATCTCCATGCGACATCCATACTTGCGAACTTTCGGAAACGTCCTTGAATATTGATGATTGTTTATTGGTAATTGATAATTGAGTACGTCCATACTCACGATGTCCAGAATTATAGACTTCGCCACCACCCATAAATGCTAATAATTGAGCCCCGTAACAAATACCCAAAACGGGCAATTTACCTCTAAAAAGGCTCAAATCAACCCGTGGAGAGTCTTCATCACGCACAGAACAGGGACTTCCCGAAAGGATAATTCCTTTTACGGACTCATCAATTACGGGGATTTTATTGAAAGGATGGATTTCGCAGTAAATATTTTGTTCACGAACTCGACGGGCGATTAATTGTGTAACCTGTGAACCAAAATCAAGAATGATTATTTTTTCGGACATTGTTTTTTGGGGGTTGAGGGGGTTTAGGGATTGAGGGATTCGAGGATTGAATTGATAAACATGAAAAATTTATTCCTATCAAATTCTCGTCGCCGTTGTCTGTGTCTCCACATACGACTCAATAGTTACCTGACCTCTAAAAAATGAAGGTGCAAATTTCGGAAAAAATAATGGTTTTTGGGTGGTAAAAATGTTTTTATTCTTTTTGTTTTGTCTTTTATGATTATTGGAATTTGAAATTTTTTAATCCTGAAAATCCTATAATCCAAACGGTGCGACGATTCGCAATCCTAATTCGGACGGGGTCGCCCAGACAAAAATTTTCTTGCCTCCATATTTCCTTCTAAATTATTATCAATCACTTCTTTAAACAAATCATTGGCTTTTTGTTGATTGTCAGGCGATTGTTTTAATAAAGTCAAAGCCTCATAAAATTTCCCAGAATTTGCATATAGATTAGTTTGAAGCGAAAGATTATGAAAGTACCAAATCGCTTTATCGTAGTTATTCAAGCGGAGGGATGTGATTCCTGCATATTTCAAGGCATCACTATCTTTGTTTTTTCTTTGTAAAATACCTTCAAAAATAATTTGGGCTTCAACTAATTTTTGTTCATTAAACAATCGCAAACCCATTTGTAAACTGTCTGAATTTGCGTCCATTTTTACGGGTAAATTCTCAAAATGTTCTTGTATGTATGTATCTGCCAAGGTGTCAGGGGTAGGAGAGGAGGACTTTGAAAACCACCAAATCCCAATTGCCAAAAATACCGAGGCAGCAATTCCCGATACCCAAATAAATGGTTTAGCTTTTTGAATTGGTCGAGTTTGGATTTCCTTTCTCAATTGTTCAAATTCACCTTTTCGTTTTTCAGTAGCCAATTCCTTTGCTGCTACTTTGGTGTTCATATAAAAGGCAACGTTTTTTACTAACTCTTTATCGGTAAGGAGCTGATTTTCAAAGTCTTGTCGTTCAGAAAGGCTTAGTTCGTTATTTAGATATTTGTCAATTTGTTCTAACATACTTTTACTGTTTTGTGGTTGGTATTTATTGGTTTAGTTATCCGTTATTGGTTACTGGTAATTAGTTATATGACATATTGTTGAACTTATTTTTCAGAGTTAGACTTCATTTTAACCAATATATAATAACCAATTACTAATAACCAATCACTAAACCTTATACATTTCTCTTAATTTATCCATACATCTCAAACGGCTAACTTTGGCTACGTTTGCGGATTGGTAGCCTAATTCTTCGGCGATTTTATTGTCCGAAAAACCTTCCCCCCAAGCCATTAACATTTGCTGACATTTTTCACCCAAGAGCTTAATTTTTTCTTTTAAAACCTTGATTTCATGCTCAGAAATTAGTTTTTGCAAGATATTTTTAGTCTCGTCAGGTGTATTAGTCAAATGCCAATCTTCGATGGGTTGAGTAGCATGGATGCTCATTTTGTTAGTCGTATTTCTACGAAGAAAGTCAACACATTTATTAGAAAAAATTTGGAAGAGATACGTTTTTAGTGAAGATTTACCTTCAAATCGCCCATTTTGGACGTTTTCGATAAAAGCCAAAATACTATCGGTGTAAATACTGGCAGCTTCATCTTCTGAGAGTTGATGCTTGAAAGTAGCGTCCTTGATAAAATAAAAAAACTGTTCGTATAGTTTATTCTCGGTGGTTCTTTGCAGCATCCCATCACTGAGAATCCCTGCCACAATTGTATCATCAGATAAGTTACCACGCCCAAAAATATTCATTATATCAACAGAGTTAGTTTGGATATTTGGGTAAATATAGGTGATTTTGTTGTTTTGGGTTTAATCGATAGAATTAAATATTGAAAAATATTTTATTCTGAAAGTATGGTCGTGTTATAATTCAAGCTACAATTTAAAATATTGGATTAAATGTTCAAATTTGGGTAATCAAATAGAATGATTTTAGACTAACCACATGAAACGAGATGATTCCCTTTGGAAGGCTTTGATTGAAGAGCTTGCCGAGGATTTTTTAAAGTTCTTCTTTACCGAGGCTGATGAACTCCTTAATTTTAAGCGAAAAATCACCTCTTTAGGTAAAGAATTAGAGTTAATTTACCCAAATACACAGGACGAATTTAATCCAAAGTACGTGGATAAACTCATCAAAGTATTCACCAAAAAAGGGAAAGAAGAGTGGATATTAATTCATATCGAAGTTCAGGGAAGTAGGGATAAACATTTTGCGGAAAGAATGCTAACGTATTTTACACGTATACGAGACAAATATCATAAGCCTATTACCGCATTAGCTATTTTAACGGACAAAAATAAAAAATTTCACCCTACATTTTACGAAAGCCGTTTTATGGGAAACCACATTTTGTATGAATTCAATACTTACAAAATACTTGATGCAAAAATTGAAGATTTAAACAAACATCCCAATCCTTTTGCTACTGTCATTGAGGTAGTTCAAACAGCTTTAAAAAAGGGGAGAATTGCTGATGACAAATTGTTTGATTTGAAAATAAATTTGGTCAAAAAATTATACACAAAGAATTTCTCAAAGAAGAAAATTGAGAGTATTTTAAGGTTTTTAAAACTATACATTCGTTTTGAAAATCAAGACTTTAATCATAAATTTGAACATAAATTAGATGAAATAACAAACCGTCCGAAAACAATGGGAATCAAAGAATATGCGTTAGACCGTGAAAGAAGATTAGGTAGAAAAGAAGGTAGAGAAGTTACGATGGTTGAAGAAAAGACAATCTTTACTAAAAATCTCTTAGAGCAAACAGATTTTACAGATGAAAAAATCGCTCTTTTAGTAGGTGTAGAGATAGATTTTGTGATAAGAGTTAAGAATTCTTAACTCAACTCTTCCACCGACATTTGTTTATCATATAACTCCCGATACACACCATTCGCTTCCATCAAATCCTCATGCGTACCTTGCTCAACAATACGCCCATCGTCCAACATAATGATTTTATCTGCCAATTTTGCCGACGAAACACGGTGCGAAATTATCACCGAAGTACGCCCTTTCATAATACTTTGAAGATTATTCAAAATCTGGTTTTCTGTCTTGGTATCAACCGCCGAAAGACAATCGTCCAAAATCAGAATTTTTGGTTCTCGGGCAATGGCACGGGCAATCGAAAGACGCTGTTTCTGCCCTCCTGATAACGTTACGCCTCTTTCTCCCAAAACCGTATCAAATCCTTCTGGAAAATCAATCACATTATCATACAAATCTGCATCTTTGGCAGCTTGAATAATTTGTTCCTCGGTCATGGCATCTGCCCCAAATTTTACATTATTTCTGATAGAATCCGAAAACAAGAAAACATCTTGCGGCACGTAACCAATTTGTGAACGTAAACCATTGACATTGAGGTTTTTAATCGGTAATTTATCAATCTTTATCTCTCCTTCCGATACGTCATACATTCTACACAAAAGATTGGCTATCGTACTTTTACCAGAACCCGTAGTCCCCAAAATTGCCACTGATTCTCCCGCTGAAACTTTCATCGAAAAATTCTTCAAAGCCA
>JAYUOX010000404.1:0-24714 GCA_043760595.1 Cytophagales bacterium | reverse complement strand
GAAGCATTAGATATTTTCGATTTTACCAAGGGGTTTGAATTTTTGGATAAAGAACTTGAACAAATCATACTTCCATCTTCAAGTAAAAATAGAATTGCGGATAAATTGGTCAAAGTTTATACCAAAGAGGGAATAGAACAGTGGATTTTGGTTCATATCGAAGTTCAAGGATATGAAGATAATGAGTTTGCGGAGCGAATGTTTACGTACTTCTATCGGATCTATGACAAATACAAAAAAGATATTTCAGCTCTTGCAATTTTCACAGACGATAATCCTAAATTTCATCCTAAAAGTTTCCAAAAAACATTTATCAGGACGGGGATTATTTATAATTTCGAGACATTCAAATTATCTGATTACAAACCAAAAGATTTCCAAAACAGCAATAATCCCTTTGCAATTGTGATGGAAACAGCATTGTATGGCTTGAAAAAGAACAAATTAAAAGACGAGAAGTTATTTGCCATAAAACTTGACTTAGCTCGCCGCCTCAATGAAAAAGGATTTCCCAAAGAAACTTTTGGTAAACTTTGTTCGTTTATTAGAGCGTATGTATCCTTTGAAAATTCAGAATTATTGCCTAAATTAGACACACAAATAGATACCATAAACAAAATTGTTAGACCAATGGGAATTATAGAAGCTATCCAAGAAGAAAGAATCAGAATGGCAACTGAGGAAGTAACTGAAAAAGTAACTGAAAAAGTAACCGAGGAAGTAACCGAAAAAGTAACTATTAAAGTAACTGAAAAAGTAACAGGAGAAGTAACTGTTAAAGTAACTCAACAAGTCCAAAAAGATAACATTGAAAGACTCCACAAAAGAGGATTTGACATAGAAGCTATTGCGGAAATGTTGGGAGTGCCTTTGGAATTTGCGAAGGATGCGGTGAAATAATTTTTGATGTAAATATTTAAAAAAGCTGACTCTAATCTTTTTTTGGAGTCAGCTTTTTTGATTTCATTTTTAGTACCCTTAATCTATATCTGAATTAATTTCATCCATAATTTGCAATTCCCAAAACAAACAACTAATTTTATGACTGATTAGTCAATTTTATGAAAATAAATAAAAAAGAAGCAATATTAAATACCGCTTTGAAACTATTTGTGGAGAATGGATTTCATGGAACTGCTACTGGAAAAATCGCCCAAGAAGCGGGTGTAGGTACTGGTACTTTGTTTACATATTTCAAAACGAAAGATGAGTTGGTACTTTCTTTGTACGTTTCTATCAAGGAAGAAATGATGGAATATCTTACAGAAAACACCTCAAATACTTCCGAGGTAAAAGATATTATGAAGTCGCAGTTTTTGGCAACTTTGTTTTGGGCTTTGGATAATACCCTCAAATTTCGCTTCATCCAGCAATTCTATGCTTCTCCTTTTATTGGAAAAATTGAACAAGAAGTTATTGACAAACATACTGAGGCTCATACTACGCTCATTCAAAGAGGTGTTGATGAAGGCATTATCAAAAATATGCCCGTAGATTTTATTTACTCAATTATCAGTAGCCAGACTTTTGGATTGTATCACTATTTGACCTCAAAAGAAATCACAAAAGTAGAACAACACGACATTATTCAAAAAACTTTTGAAATGTTGTGGGATATGATAACATAAAAAATTTTGTGTTAACTAAAACTGATTAGTCAGTCATAAACAAAAACAAACAAGAAAATGAAAAAAGTAGCGTTAATTACAGGAGCATCATCGGGCATCGGAAAAGAGACTGCCAAATTATTAATTCAAAATGGATTCACAGTTTACGGTGCCGCCCGTAGAATCGATAAAATGGCTGATTTAAAAGACATTGGCGTTAAATTATTGGCAATGGACGTAACCAATGACGATTCTATGGCGGCGGGCGTAAACGAAATTTTATCTACCGAAAATAGAATAGATGTTTTGATAAACAACGCTGGCTACGGTTCGTACGGAGCATTAGAAGACGTGCCGATTTCAGAAGCAAAATATCAGTTTGAAGTAAATATTTTTGGCTTGGCACGACTCACACAGTTGATTACGCCCACGATGCGAAAACAAGATTCTGGGAAAATTATCAATATTTCTTCCATCGGTGGAAGTCTGGGCGAGCCTCATGGTGCTTGGTATCACGCCACGAAATACGCTGTCGAAGGATTGAGTGATAGTTTGAGAATGGAATTGAAACAATTTGGGATTGATGTCATAATCATAAAACCTGGGGCAATTTTGACCGAATGGAATCAAATAGCCAGAGAAAATCTTATCAAAGTTTCGGGTAATTCAGCCTACAAAGATTTGGCAGTCAAACACGCTAAAATGTTGGAAAAAGCCGACGAACAAGGCTCTCAGCCTATTGTGGTGGCTAAAACTATCTTGAAAGCAACGTTATCCAATAACCCAAAAACCAGATACTCAACGGGTGGTGGAGCAAAAATTATCTTGTTTATCAGAAAAATACTTTCTGATAAAATGTTTGATAAATTGATGTTGAGTATGATGAAATAAGAGTAAATTGCCGTTGTTTATACTTAATAGATAACGGCAATTTATTTTAACTTCTCCCAATGCTCAACCATGAAAAAATCCATCCTAATCTTATCCTCACTCTTCGTCATCACCACTATTGCCAGTCTGTTTCAGCAAGACGAAGGGAGAACTTTTCATCCAGAATTTAGTATGATAAAAGCAACTTTGGGATTCAATCATGCTGCCGCTTATCCACCTGGGGTTGGGATTTTGACAAATTCTAAAAACTGCCTATCGTGCCATGCCAATAATGGTCCTTGGAAAGAAGATGCCAATAATATCATTGACATTATTGACAAAGAAACTAAAAAATCATTGAAACAAGCGGACGGTACTTTCTTGATTATGACCAAAAGATACGAAGCCAAAACAGTTCTTACGGTGCTTGGAAGAAAGGATTTGGAAGGGATGTTATCACCTTCAAAAAATGCGTGGATATACGTTGATACTACTTCAATTGGTAAAAGTACGCTGTCTAAATTTGCTCCGAATTGGGAAGTGAATTTGCAGTTATCATGTAGAATTACGGGTGATAAAGTTGAGAATTTTGCCAATTCAACCATTACCAGTTTGCCCATGACCATCAGACCATTAAGCACGGCAAAAGATGAAAATATCATGCTCCAAGTGATGCTGACGAAGGGAGAGGCAGAAAAAGGGAATCCGAATAATACGCTGAAAGGAAATTATTTTGAGAAATCTGTAAGGTTGAAGGTTGTGGAATGATGATCAAAAATTCCAAAAAAAAAGGTGAAAAAGTATCTAACTTCTTCACCCTTCATGTACTGATGTCTCTTTTTTACTTCTGAACCTTAATATCAAAAGTAATCTTCCCTGCAATACCTGCTTCAATAGCCGTAATTTTTACCAATCCCTTCTTCTTTCGTCCATTCGCAAAAGCATAGACTTTACCAGGTTCAACTACGATATTTTGAGAAGTTTCTGGGATAGTTAACCCATTCAAAATAGCATCTGTTACCGTGGCAAAATCAACCGACGAAGGTGCTGTTGTGAAATAAGTTGGCGTTCCACCAGCGGTACTTCCTCCTCCACAAATGGGATTTGAAGCTGGAATGGTAGTAGAAAAACCTAATTTCTGGCGTTCTGGATTAGATAAAAGCGTAGGCTTAACCGTTGGCGAACCAAAGGCAGCGTAAGTCAAATCCACATATTTGATGTTTGAATCTAAATCGCAAACCGTGTAAATATCACCCGTTGCCGAAGCAACTCTTGACCCCAAGGCATTGGTTTGAGCTCCCAACACAATGCCATTCCAAGATGCCACTTGTCCATCGGCTGAAATATTGATTATCAAGGTCTTACGAGTAACTTTTCCATTACTATCAAATACATCAAAGTGCAAGTAATTTTTACCCGTTGTAGCTGAAACCGTGAATTCAATTGTTTGCGTTTGCTCATCACGATTTTTTAATTTTATCTCAAATAACGGTTTTTGATCCTTGGCACGGTAATTTGCTTTATCAGCCACAAAAACTCGCATGACACTTGGTTTTTCTCCTGTTGGCGTTTTCTTGATAACCAAGGACACGTTCACATTATCACCACTGGCAGCTACTACGCTGGCATCTGTATTCAATTTTGCATCCGAAAAAGTAATGTCTAATTTACCATCCGCAACGGGAAGTGTAAGGTCTTCGGTTGCAGGTTGTAAGTCTGGTACTGTAACACCACAAGCGGTGATGTACATGGCAATAATAGCAAGGAATAAATACGATAATTTTTTCATAAGGAATTGTTAGCCCTAAAACTCATTGGAAGAGAATTTAGTAAAAACGATTCATGCCATAGGGCTAAGGTTTTAGCATGAAAGTTTCAGAAATTAGATAAATAACTGGCTGATTATTAGTGATTTAAGCATTTAAAAATCAGTAGTTTGGATTGTTTGGGATGTGCGTTAGGGAAGTTTTGTACTGCAAAATTAACGATTAAAAACCATCTATCGTATTTTTAACAAGGATAAATTGGTAATTTTCAGTTCTAAAATCAACAAATCATGCAAATCAAAGGTAATATTATCAATATTCTTGAAAAGAAAATTCAATTCGGAACCATAGAAATTGAAAACGGAATCATCCAAAAAATAACGTATGAATCTGACCTCATACCCCATACCTCATACCTCATACCTGGTTTTGTGGATGCCCACGTACACGTAGAAAGTTCCATGCTCACGCCAGCTCAATTTGCCCGTTTGGCAGTGGTGCATGGCTCAGTCGCTACGGTTTCTGACCCACATGAAATTGGTAATGTTTTGGGGAAATCGGGCGTAGAATATATGATTGAAAACGCTCGACAAACGCCCTTCAAATTCTGTTTTGGAGCTCCTTCGTGTGTACCCGCAACCACCTTTGAGACGGCAGGAGCAGTTATCACCCCCAACGATATTGAAGAATTATTCCAAAACTATCCAGAAGTAGGTTATTTAGCAGAAGTCATGAACTTCCCAGGGGTGTTGAACCAAGACCCTGACATGATGGCGAAAATTGCCCTCGCACAACGTTACAACAAACCCGTGGACGGACACGCCCCAGGCTTGCGAGGAGACGATGCCCGAAGATATATAGAAGCAGGTTGCCAAACCGACCATGAATGTTTTACGGCTGACGAGGCTTTGGATAAACTGAAATACGGCATGAAAATTTTGATTCGAGAAGGTTCAGCCGCCAAGAATTTTGATGCCCTAATCGGCTTATTACCAGAGCATTACGAAAATATGATGTTCTGTTCAGACGATAAACATCCTGATAATTTAGTAGAAGGACATATTAATTTATTAGTAAAACGTGCCTTAGCCAAATATCCAGATTTGTTGTTTGAAATCTTGCAAATGGCTTGTGTCAATCCCGTTCAGCATTACAATTTACCCGTAGGATTACTCCGTGAAGGCGACTCAGCCGATTTTATTGTGATTGATAATTTAACTGATTTTAAGGTGAATCAAACTTACCTGAATGGTGAAATTGTAGCGGAGAATGGTGTTTCGCATATTCCTAATTTATCAAGTACGATTGTTAATAATTTTAATTGTAATAAAAAGAAAATCGAGGATTTTAGGTATGAAATCTCAGCACATTACGAATCTGTCATCCCGACGAAGGAGGGAACTGTTGAATCCTCTCCAAAATCACGATTGAAGACAGACAATGTCAGTTCCCTCCTACGTCGGGATGACATAGAGTCAGAAGCGATACTTCCTAAAATCAAAGTCATCGAAGTGCTTGACGGACAATTAATAACCTTAAAGTCAGAACATGAACCTAAAATTTTAAACGGTTTTGTAGTATCGGATATCGAACGAGATATTTTAAAAATAGTAGTCGTTAATCGTTATCAAGATGCCCCTGTTGCAATTGCTTTCATTAAGAATTTTGGATTAAAACAAGGAGCAATCGCTTCATCAGTTGCCCATGATTCTCACAATATTATAGCTGTTGGGGTGGACGATAATTCCATTTGTGAAGCCGTGAATATGATTATTGAAGCCAGAGGAGGTGTTTCAGCAATTAATGAAAAAGGTCAAAAAAATATACTAAAATTACCAATCGCAGGCATCATGTCAGGTGAAGATGGTTATGAGGTTGCCAAAGAATATTCTGAAATAGACAAATTCGCCAAACAATTAGGCTGTACATTAGCTTCGCCCTTTATGAGTTTATCGTTCATGGCACTTTTAGTAATTCCAAACCTAAAATTATCCGATTTGGGATTATTTGATGGAGAAAAATTTTCATTTACGAGTTTATTTGTAAAATAAATGTTAATTTTAAATCTGAAAGACAAAATAATCACACAACTAACCCAAACATTTCATTGTTTAAAATTAAAAATTACTTCCAAAAACATCTCAATTGAAGTATTTAACATCTATCACCATGTTAAAATACCCTCTAAGTCCTAAATTATTTTTTCAAAAGTAAAAGCTTTATTAAATTTTTGATTTACCGTTTCTAAACAATTAATTTAAAAAATGGCAGAAAAGTCATTTGATATTTTTTTGTTTAAGACTATTGATTGATTACACATTCAAACTTGTAATATATTTTCTATTAACTCAAACTAAAACCAAACACAAAATGAGAAAACTCTTACTCATTATTTCCGTGCTATTCTTTGGGCTTGCGATACAGACTTTCGCCCAAGATAGACAAATCTCAGGAAAGGTGGTATCTTCTGAAGATAACAGTCCTTTGCCTGGAGTTAGTATTGCCGTGAAGGGAACTTCAAAAGGAACTACTACTGATGCTTCTGGTAATTATAAAATTTCCGCAAGCAATGGTGCAACACTTGTATTTTCGTTTGTAGGCTTCGATGCTAAGAACGTTACAGTCGGTAATCAATCGACGGTTAATATTGTACTTGGGGCAAATAATGCTCAGTTACAAGAAGTTGTTGTTACAGCATTGGGTCAAAACCGTTCAGCGAAATCTTTGGCTTATGCAGCCCAAACCGTAAAAGAAGAACAGTTGAACCCAATTCGTCAGACTAACCTTAATAATGCCTTGGCTGGTAAAATTGCTGGTATTCAGGTAAGAAGTCAGTCAGCGGTTGCTTTGGGAAGAGACGCTTCTATCAGAATTAGAGGGGCAGGTTCACTTTCAGATAAAGCACCTTTGTATATCCTTGATGGAAACCCAGTTGGTTCAGCTGATATTAACTTAGATGATGTTGAGTCTGTTACTGTTTTGAAAGGACCATCAGCAACTGCTCTTTATGGACAAAGAGGCGATGCTGGAGTTATTTTGATGGTTTCAAAGAAAGGTATTTCTAAAAAAGGAATCGGTCTTGAAATAAACCAAAGCGTTTATGTTGATAACGTGTATATTTTACCAAGTTATCAAAACTCATACGCAGGTGGTTCAGCTGCCGATTTGATTAAGTTTGATTATCAAGATGGTATGCCAGCAGATTGGAAAGCATTAGACGGAAAGTATTACCATGACTATTCTGATGATGCTTCGTGGGGACCAAGAATGACTGGACAAGAATATATCCCTTGGTACTCTTGGTATCCTGGATCACAATATACTGGTAAAACAGAAAAATTGACTCCACAACCAAACAATATTAGAGATTTCTTTGAATCGCAGGTTGCTACAAATACTAACTTGAATTTTACAAAAGCGGGTGAGAATTTCACGACACGTTTGTCATTTACCGCTACAAATCAGAACGGTATGTTGTACAACTCAAAAGGTTCAAAATACACAGTTGCTTCTCAATCAACCATTGATTTAGGTAAAAACTTTACCGCTGGTATCAACCTTAATTACGTTGATTATAGCATCAATGGACAGTTTGACGATGCGTATTCTAACCAATCAACAGGTTCATTTAACTCATGGTTTCACAGAAACGTTGATATGGGTAAAGTAAAAGAATTGAAAGACTTGCGTTCACCAGAAGGAATTTTGTCGAGTTGGAATCATAATAATCCTGGTTCTTATGACCCATCATCACCTGTTGGTTTTTACGGAGCAAACTATTGGTATAATTTCCACAGTTTCTTTGAGCAAAGTAAATACACGGAAACCAGAAAAAGACTTTTTGGAGATGTTAGTTTGACTTACAAGTTCAACGATAACTTGAAAATAGCTGCCTATGCACGTACAAACAGAGGATCTATATCATTAGAAGGTGCTGTGCCATCTATATTGCAGAATAGTGCTACTCAAACGGGTTTGAAAGCTGCTTATTCATTAACGGAAATCCAAGGAAACTTAATTAATAATACAAATACTCCCAATGAAACTAATTATGAAATGATTGTTAGTTATAACAAGAAGTTCAATGATATTTTTAGTGTGGATGTGATTGCGGGTGGTAATATTCGTAAAGATTCATACAGAGTATTATCAAGTAGTACAGTTGATGGATTAGTTGTTCCTGATTATTTTGCGTTGAGTAACTCTGTTTCTAATTTATCAACGACTTCATTCAGATCAAATAAAGAGGTAAGAAGTATCTATGGTAGAGCTTCATTGGGTTATAAGGATATTGTTTTCTTGGAAGGTTCACTTCGTAATGATAACAGTTCTGCACTTCCAGTTGGCAAAAATTCATATACTTATCCATCAGTTGGAGGTAGTTTGATGTTTAGTGAATTGTTGAAAGACCAAATTCCTTCAATGTCATTTGGTAAATTAAGAGCCAGTTGGGCACAAGTAGGGTCTGACCTAAGCCCATATCAGTTGGCATTGAATTATAGTTTGGCAACGGATAAATTTAATGGTAATGCCTTAATGACAACACCAAATGGCATTAATGATCCAAATATTCAGCCTGCACTATCTTCTTCTTATGAATTTGGTGTTGATTTGAAATTCCTTAAAAATAAATACGGCTTGTCTGTAACTTATTATAACGAAACTAAAATCAATGAAATTTTGAATGTAAGTGTATCGGGTGCGAGTGGATTTACTTCAAAGTTGATTAATGCAGGAGAATTAAACAGAAGTGGTTTGGAAATTAGCTTAGATGCTACACCAATCAAAACGGCTAATTTCTCTTGGAACTCTACGTTGAATTTTGCGAGAAATAACTCTAAAATTGTAAAATTGACGGATGATGTAAAGTCTGTTACTGCCCGTGACGGAGGTGGCAATTTAGCAACTGGCTCATTCTCAGGAAGTTCAGGAGCTTCAACTATTCACCAAGAAGGTTTAGGGTGGGGACAAATCAGAGGTGGTGGATTTACTTATTTAGATGGTAAAAAAGTAGTTGACGAGAGCGGTCTTTATATACAAAATCCAGCTCAGTATTTAGGAAGCGTACTGCCTGATTTTACAGGTGGTTTTTCCAATCAATTTGCTTACAAAAACTTTTCTTTGAGTATCAATATTGAATTCTCGAAAGGGGGTAAATATTATTCACTTTCAGATAGTTGGGGTACATACTCAGGTTTGTTAGAGAAAACTGCTGGTTTGAATGATAAAGGAAATCCACAGCGTGATCCAGTTGCTGACGGTGGCGGTGTTCACGTAGTGTCAGTAACTAAAGAAGGAAAGCCAGTTGATACTTACGTTGATGCTCAGACTTATTATCACCAATTCAGAAACAGAAACATTGCAGAAGAATTTGTACATGATTTAGATTTCATCAAATTACGTGAAGTAAGTCTTGGTTATAGAATTCCGTTGAAAGGTAGCAAAATCTTACAAAATGCTACGGTTTCATTCGTGGCTCGTAACCCTTGGTTGATTTATGCAGCCAACAGAAATTATGACCCATCTGAATTATCAACCATTTTTGGAGAAAACGGACAGTTCCCTGGAACAAGATCATTCGGTGTAAACGTTAGATTAGGATTCTAATCATTCAACAAAAACTTTATTACAATGAATATACAGACAAACATCATAAAAACAGTAGGATTAACTTCTATGCTCTTTGTGGCATCAAGTTGTAGCCTAACCGATTTTGGAGATATTAATAAAAATCCAAATTCAATTTCAAATCCTGTAACATCTGCTTTACTGACCAATTCGTTAAATTTGATGGATACCCCTGCCACTGGTGGGGGAGTAAGAGGAGCATTATATTCTCAGTATTTTGCCGAAACGCAATATACCGAAATATCTAACTATTCAGCCCAAAACATTGCTTGGGATGGTACTTACGCAGGGATTTTGTATGATTTACAAAATATTATTAATCAAAATACCGACCCAGCTACGGCTGCTTACGCATCGAATAATGGTTCAAACAAAAACCAAATAGCGATTGCAAGAATCATCAAGGCGTATGTGTATATGACTTTGACCGACCAGTATGGTGATATTCCAATGTCAGAAGCGTTACAGGGTAATGTAAACCCTAAGTATGATTCTCAGCAAGAAATATACACAGCTTTGTTCAAAGAGTTGAAAGAAGCATCGACTCAATTTGATGGTGGTGTTGCTGTGAAAGGAGATATTTTATTCAATGGTGAAACTACTAAATGGAAGAAATTTGCCAATACGCTACGTATGGTGATGGCATTACGTCTTTCAAAAGTAGATGCTGCTGCTGGTAAAGCTCAATTTGCTGAGGCTTTGGCAGGTGGTGTTATCGAGAGCAATGATGATAATGTTTCTACGGTTTATCCAGGGGGTACATTCAAAAGTCCTTGGTTTAATTTATATGATGGACGTAAAGATTATTCAATCAGTGGAACTTTGGCAGGAATTTTAAATGACAATTCTGACCCAAGAATAAATGCTTTTGCAGCACCAAATTCTAAAGGACAGATTTTAGCAATGCCTTACGGATTGACTCGTGATGTAGCTACATCGGCTGCTTATGCTGATTTCTCTTTTGTATTACATCCATCTTTACGTCAAGCAACTTCTGCTTCTTACATTTTGACAGCTTCTCAGGCTTTTCTGGCAAGAGCGGAAGCGGCTCAATTGGGTTGGACAAGTGAAAACGCTAAGAATATGTATTCAAAAGGTATTGAAATGTCTTGGAAACAGTGGGGCGTATTTGACCAAGCTAAATTCACTTCATTCATGGCTTCTGGTAGTGTAGATTTAGCGACTAACCCTTTGACTAAAATTCAATTGCAGCGTTACGTAGCATTTTTCCCTGATGGAAATATGGGTTGGTCAGAATGGCGTAGAACAGGTGTTCCTGCTTTGAAAGCATCTGTGAACGCAACTAACAGTAGCAAGCAAATTCCACGTCGTATTGGATATGGTCCAAACGAAAGTACTATTAATGGAACTAATTATAAAGCTGCGGTAGGTAAAATGACTGCTGGCGATACCCAAGATAGCAAAGTGTGGTGGGATAAGTAACATTACAACATATTTCAATCATAAATTTAAGAAAAATGAAACAATATAAAAAAATAGTGTACCTCGCTTTATTAGCACTCACGTTTTCGTGTGTGAAAGAAGGGGAAGACCTGATTTCGGGTAAAGGTGAGAACTTTGTTAAGATTCCTACTGGCGGAGAAGAACTAAACGTTGTAGGTGTTGATTTAGTAGCGGGTGATAAAACAGTTAATCTATTTGAAATAAGTAGAGAGGCTAACTCCGCATCTGAATTAAACAGCAACTCTCTCACAGTAAGTTTGAAAGTAGATGATGCAATGGTTACCGCTTACAATACTGCAAATCAAACTACTTTTACACCATTGCCTGCTTCTTTGTTCAAATTATCAGAGATGGAAGTAAGTATGAAACCTGGTGATTTTGCAAGAACAATCAAGATGACATTTGACCCAACTAAGTTAGACCCTACAAAGTCTTATGCCATTGCTGTCAAAATCGTTAATGCAGGTTCTTATAAATTAAGAAATGGTTTGTCTTCTGCAATTTTTCAAGTAATTGCTAAGAATAAGTTTGATGGACTTTACTCTACAAATGGTACAATGAAGGACTTTGCCAATGCAAACTTAACTGGTAACTATCCAGTGGATATGGAACTTGTTACAGATGGTGCATTGAAGGTAATTATGAGAGATAAGTCTCTGGGAGATACCAATCCATTTCACTCAATTTTGAATGCAGGTGCAGCGTCTTATTATGGTGCTTTTGGTGTGGTTATTAATTTCAAAGCGGATAATACAGTTGCAAGTGTTGTGAATTTTCATGGGCAACCTGCTCCAAATACAAGATCTGCTGAATTAGACCCTTCGGGCGTTAATAAGTGGGATCCTGTTACGAAAACACTAAGAATTAAATATTGGATGAATCAGCCTTCGGTTATTACTCCACACCGTGTGAGTTTTGATGAAACATATACTTTCAAGAAGAAACGTTAATATTTGATTTTTGATTTCACAAAAAAGGCTCATCGAAAGACGAGCCTTTTTTGTTGTTTTTACCTCAAAATTCACTATTTTTAGCCTAAATTTAAGGTTTTAATACCTTATCTACGGAAGCCTTCGGTAAAACCGAAGGCTTCCGTTTGGAACTTAATTTCATCAACAAAATGACAAAAGCAAATACCTACGATGCCATCGTGATTGGCTCTGGAATCTCGGGCGGATGGGCTGCCAAAGAATTATGTGAGGCAGGTTTACGCACGCTCGTACTGGAACGGGGACGTGATGTCAAACACGTACAAGACTACCCAACTGCCATGAACGACCCTTGGGATTTGGCTCACCGTGGACGAATTCCTTTGGCAGAAATTACCGAAAACCCCATCGTGAAGCGTTGTTATGCGTATGATGAAGCCACGCAGCATTTTTTTGTAAAAGACAAAGAACATCCCTACGTCCAAGAAAAGCCCTACGATTGGATTAGAGGTTATCAAGTCGGTGGAAAATCTTTGACTTGGGCGAGACAAACCCAACGTTGGAGTGATTATGAATTTGAAGCTCCCGCCCGTGATGGTTTTGCGGTTGATTGGGCGATTCGCTACAAAGATATTGCTCCGTGGTATAGCAAAGTAGAAAAATTTGTTGGTATTTCTGGCAATAAAGACGGTATCAAAAGCCTCCCTGATGGTGAGTTTTTGCCCCCGTGGGAACTAAATTGTTTGGAAAAACATATTCAAAAATCAGTCAAAGAAAGTTATTTAGATAGACAAGTAATCATTGGCAGATGTGCACATTTGACCAAACCCAACGCCATTCATTTAGCCCAAGGTCGAGGGCAATGTCAGGCTCGGCATTTGTGTTATCGGGGTTGCCCTTATGGTGGATATTTTAGTTCAAATTCTTCTACGCTTCCGTGGGCGGCAAAAACGGGAAAATTGACCCTCAGACCGCATTCTGTGGTACATTCTATTATTTATGATGAAATAAAAGGCAAAGTAAAGGGCGTAAGAGTCGTTGATTCTGAAACAAAAGAGATGACTGAATATTACGCAAAAATCATCTTCGTAAATGCCGCTACTTTGAACTCAAATTTGATATTAATGAACTCAAAATCAAACCGTTTCCCGAATGGTTTGGGTAATGATAATGAACTTTTGGGACACTCAATAGCTTTTCATAATTATAGAGGTTCAGGCAGTGCAACCTATGAAGGTTTTGAAGACCAATATTATTCGGGCAGACGACCCACTACGGCTTTTATGCCATCATTCCGCAACGTTCAAAAACAAGAGATGGACTTTCAGCGGGGGTACATGGTAGCATTTGCCGCCGCCCGTGAGGGTTGGCATCAAGATATGGGAACGCCCACTTTTGGAACGGAATACAAAGCCAAAATCACCCAACCAGGGCAATGGGGCGTGTTTATTATGATGCAAGGCGAGACAGTCCCACGCCATGAAAACCACGTGAGATTAAGCCCAGATTTGAAAGATGCTTGGGGAATACCTCAATTGGTTACGTCAGTTGATTACGAAGAAAATGACGTAAAAATGATGAAGGATTTTCATAATCAGGCAACTGAAATGTTGGAAAAAGCGGGCTGTAAAAATGTACAAATGTCGGACAGTCATCAAAATCCAGGTTTGGATATTCACGAAATGGGTGGTGTAAGAATGGGTAAAGACCCTAAGACTTCGTTACTGAATAGTTTTAATCAATTACACGCTTGCAAAAACGTCTTCGTAACCGATGGGGCTTGTATGAACTCAGTAGGAAATCAAAATCCATCCTTAACTTTTATGGCTTTGACGGCGAGAGCGGTCAATCATGCGGTTGGGGAGATTAAGAAGAAGAATTTGTAAAAAATACTGTCTGGGCGACCCCGTCTGAATTTGGATTCGTGGGATTAGAGGATTTTTTGGATTTTCGTCAAATTTTAATCCTAAAAATCCATTAATCTGGCGAATCCAAATTCAGACAGAATCGCATAGCTAATTCATAAATGAAACGAAGAAAATTTATAAAAAGTACCATCACCATAACCGCTGTTTCTGCAGTTGGCGGGAGTATTGTTTTATCTCAAAAAAAATCTATGACAACCATCACTAAAAACCCTGATTTAGAAACTATTTGGCAAGAATGGAAAGGCAATCCATTGGATGCGGAAGGGCGTTTTGTTAATATGGATATGGGGGGTTACGAAAAGGCAAAGTTTAGTAATGTTTGGAAATGGCAAACCTCCAAAAACCAATACAAAGACCGAAAGGACAATGAAATGCAAGGCACTGAAATTGTGAAAGATGATTCGTTTTTAAATAGTAAGGAGGATATGGTCGTGATGTTGGGTCATGCTACGGTGTTTATTCGCTTGTCTGGGAAACAGATTTTAATTGACCCTCTTTCGGGAAATGTACCTGTGCCATACATCGAATTTATGCCTTCGAGTAAACGTTTTTCAGCCTTCCCGATTGACCCTAAAAAACTTGTAAATCTTGATTATATCCTCATCTCACATTCGCACTATGACCATTGCGACAAGAGTAGTTTAAAATTATTACAAAAACAAAACCCCAACGCAAAAGTATTGACGGGACTGAAAATGAAAGCTCTCATGCAAGACTGGATGCCCAATCACGAAATCCAAGAAGCGGGATGGTTTCAGAAATATATTACCGATAGTCAAATAGAAATCACTTTTGTTCCTTCGTGTCATTGGTCAAACCGTGGGATGAACGATGCCAACGAAACGCTTTGGGGTGGATTTATTTTGAAATCAACTAACAAAACCATCTATTTCGGAGGAGATTCAGGTTACGGAAACGGAACACATTTCAAGAAGATAGGAGAGTTATTCCCCAATATTGATTTAGCAATGATTGGTGCAGGAGCATTTGCCCCTACTTGGTTTATGAAATACAATCACCAAGAACCCAAAGATACAGTAAGGGCTTTTCACGATTGTAAGGCAAAAAAGCTGATTCCATTTCATTTTGGCACTTTTGATTTATCGGATGAACCTCTGAATGAACCTGCCTTTGTTTTACAGCAATTACAAAGAGAGAAGAAAATTGGAGTGGATGAATTGAAAATTGTTAAGTTTGGGGAAGTGGTTTTGATTTGACGGTACACATAACCTTTTATCATCAAAACAGCTCCTAAACTTATCAAACAGTTTGGAAGTTATTTTTTTATAACTAAATTTGTTAAGTTTCAACGTATAAACATCACAATGCAAGATTTTAAATATTATCAACAATCTTTCTTCAAAAATGACTGGAAATCAGGTATTTCTGTATTTCTGGTTGCATTACCACTTTGCTTAGGAATTGCCTTGGCTTCTGGGGCTCCCCTATTCTCAGGATTAATTGCTGGAATTATTGGCGGAATTGTTATCGGTTCATTATCAGGTTCGCAGATTTCGGTGAGTGGACCAGCGGCTGGTTTGACGATTATTGTTTTTACAGCCATAAAGGACTTAGGGTCATATCAGGGCTTTTTAGTAGCCGTAATTTTGGCGGGAGTTATCCAATTAGTTTTTGGATATTTGAAAGGTGGAAGGCTCAGTGCGTTTTTCCCAGATAGTGTCATTAAAGGAATGTTAGTTGCCATCGGAATTGTAATTATTTTGAAGCAAATTCCTCACGCTTTGGGTGATGATAGCGACTATGAAGGCGAGTTTGAATTTGAACAAGTAGCTGATGGTCAGAATACTTTTACAGAATTAATCCGTTCGTTTGTAGATTTTAATTATGGAGCCGTTAATATCACCATTGCTTGCTTAGTATTGATGATTGTTTGGGAAAAATTAGCCAAGAAGAAGATTGCATTTTTTCAAGCCGTTCCAGCCTCATTGATTGCCGTAGGTTTGGGTATTTTTATCAATGAAATGTACGCCATTTACAGACCTGAATACTTCTTGGGTGCTTCAACAAAGCACATGGTAGAAGTTCCTTTATTCAATACATTCGGAGATTTTACAAGAACATTGATTTCGCCTGATTTTACGTTTTTATCCAATCCCAAAATTTATATTGTTGCCCTCACTTTGGCAGTTGTAGCCAGTTTAGAGTCGCTTTTGAGTTTGGAAGCTGCCGATAGTATTGATACTGAAAAACGAATTTCGTCGGGCGATAAAGAACTAAAAGCCCAAGGAATTGGTAATATTCTATCAGGATTTTTGGGAGGTTTACCCGTAACATCCGTAGTGGTTCGTACTTCTGCAAACGTGTATGCAGGAGCGAAAACCAGAATGTCAGCCATTTTTCATGGTGTTTTATTAGTATGTTCTGTCGTGTTTATTCCAACGATTCTCAATAAAATTCCATTAGCCGCCTTAGCCGCTGTTTTGTTGATGGTGGGCTATAAATTAGCTAATCCACAAGTATTCAAAAAGTTATTTAAAGAAGGCTTTGACCAATTTATTCCTTTTATCGTA
This sequence comes from Cytophagales bacterium, assembly GCA_043760595.1. Taxonomy (GTDB): domain Bacteria; phylum Bacteroidota; class Bacteroidia; order Cytophagales; family Spirosomataceae; genus Arcicella. The sequence continues at coordinate 7,991 of JAYUOX010000404.1, read as the reverse complement.
ACGATTTTAGTGGTTGTTTTCAAGGATTTATTGTGGGGAATTGGTGTGGGAACTTTGGTAGGAATTTTATTTGTGTTAAGAACTAATTTCAAAAATACGGTAACTTTAAACAGAGAAGGAAATCGTGTTTTGATTAATCTGAACAAAGACATTTATTTTATGAATAAATCTCAAATCAAAGAAATTTTGATGGATTTACAAGAAGGAGACAAGGTATCAATTGACGGCACAAAAGCAAAATTTATTGATCACGATATTTTTAGTATTCTCTTGGAATTTAAACGTAATGCCAAAAGAAGGAAAATTAGCGTGGACTTTCAAAACGTAAATAAAAATAATAAAGAAAATATCAACCAATTTGCAGACGATTTAAACGAAAAATAAAATGACAAACTACAACGAACTATTACTCAAAAACAAAGAATGGGCAAAAGAACGCCTCCGAGTTGATGAAAATTATTTCAAAGACCTCGCCAAAGGACAACAACCCGAATTCCTCTGGATTGGTTGTGCTGATAGTCGTGTACCAGCCGAAGAAGTTACCAAGACGCAACCTGGGGAGGTTTTTGTGCATAGAAACGTTGCTAATATGGTAGTTCACACCGACATGAATTTACTTTCGGTTTTGCAATATGCCGTAGAGGTTTTGAAGGTGAAGCACGTAATTGTCTGCGGTCATTACGGATGTGGAGGTGTAAAAGCGGCAATGGGAAATGCTGATTTGGGACTGATTAACAAGTGGTTACGCAATATCAAGGAGGTATATGATAAGCATAACTACGAGTTAAAAAATGTATCAGATGAAACCGCTCGTTTTGATAGATTAGTAGAACTGAATGTTGAGGAACAAGTGAAAAATCTGTCCAAAACTTCCATTATTCAAAAAGAATGGGCAAACCGTCAATTACCACATCTCCACGGTTGGGTCTTTGATATGAAAACGGGTATTATCAAAGAAGTAATTAATATTGATATGAATACAGAAATGGATTCGATTTTTAAGTATGATATTAATGTAGGGTAAATTGACTAATGGTGTAGAAAAGAAGCTCAAAGATTGAAAGGCTTAACAAAATAAAAAATATTTCGTGAGAAATATTTTTTATTTTCAAAATTAACTCTACATTTGTAGAATAAAATATCAAAACGTAGAATGAATCAATTATCCAAAACCGAAGAACAGTTAATGGAGTACATCTGGAAACTTGAAAAAGTATTCATGAAAGACCTAATCGACTGTTATCCAGAACCTAAGCCTGCTACAACCACGATTGCAACTTTACTGAAACGAATGCAAGACAAAGGTTTTGTGGGGTACGTACTTTACGGAAACTCACGAGAATATTATCCTTTGGTTGAAAAATCAGCGTACTTTTCCTTGCATATCAAAGGAATGGTTAAGAATTTCTTTGGGAATTCTACCTTACAATTTGCTTCTTTTTTTACCTCAAATTCAGAAATGACGGAGGCAGAATTGGAAGATTTGAAAAATATCGTTCAACAAGAAATTAACAAAAAGAAATCATGACAATTTACCTCCTCAAAGTTGTGTTTTGCTCTGCCTTGTTTTTGGGATGTTATTTTCTCCTTTTCCAGAGAGAGAAAATCTATCGTTTCAATCGTTTTTACTTGTTGTTTAGTCTCTTTGCTCCTTTCATTATTCCATTCATAGAAATAGAAAATGGTTCTACACCCATCCAAATTCCACAGGTTGAGCGTGCATTTATACCTACGCACGAAACTATTGAGACGATGAATATTAATAAGGTCAATATTCCTGAAATACAAGAGTCTGTAATCAATTTTCCTGTCTTGATATATCTACTGGTGAGTAGTATTTTATTGCTCATTTTTCTGAAAAATATTTTTGTACTTATCAAAGAAATACGCAATAATAAAAAGGTGATTTTTGGTAAAATTTGTATCATTTTATTAGACAAAAAAATTACGCCGTACAGTTTTCTAAAATATGTTTTTGTAAACAAAAACGATTACGAAAAGCAAGGCATTGAACCAGAGATTTTATTGCATGAATCCACTCATATACGACAGGCTCATTCGCTTGATATTCTTTGTATTGAGTTAATGAAGTCATTATTTTGGTTTAATCCATTATTATTTTTCTATAAAAAAGCCATACAGTTGAACCATGAGTTTTTGGCAGATGAAGCGGTGATAAATACTTACGAAAACGTTACAAATTATCAGTATTTATTGATTGAAAAAGCCAGTCAGCCCAATCATTTTTTATTTACGAGTTCTTTTAATTATTCTATCACAAAACAAAGATTAAAGATGATGACAAAATCAACCTCCCAAACGAAAGCCTTGTTGATAACATTGACTTTTGTACCCTTGTTTGCTGTTGCTATTTTTATGTTCAGCACCAAGATTTATGCACAGAAAAGTGTGCCAGAAATTAAAGGAAAAGGAGCAATTTCTACTAAGGAAGGGGCTTCGGATGAGATAATTGCGGAGTATCATACGATTATTAGGAAGTATTTAAAAGGCGTTTCAAATGGAGCAGATTTAATGGAAAGGCTACAAGACATCAACAAAAATACTGTTGATAAAGAAAGGATGAGATTTATTGCTAATGCTATGAGTAAGGAGCAAAAAAGTAAACAAAACATAATGGTTATGGGAATAAGTGACTATGTTTCTCCAAAAGAAGTTCCTACCGAAAAAGAATTTGAAAACTTCAAAGACCCTACAAAATATGGCGTTTGGGTTGATGGTAAGAAGATTAAAAACTCTGAGCTAAATAAATATAAGGCTTCCGATTTTAGCAATTTTGGAATCAGTAAACTTTATGGAGCTGCTAAATATGATAAAGGTGTAAAAAGAATTTATGGTTATCAGTTAGATATGATGACATCAGAATATTACGAAAAATACAAGGAGGAAACTTTAACAAATCCAGAACAACATTATATGGTTCGAAATATGAAAATGCTGAAAGCTGGAATTTTATCAAAATAATTTCCCAAAAAGCCAAGACCAAAAATCTTGGCTTTTTTATGTCCAAATTTTCCAATTTCACCTTTTCCCCTATCTTTGTAATCTAATCAAACAAACATGAAAAAAACAATTATTGCTCTTGATGGTCATTCGAGTTGTGGCAAAAGTTCTACGGCTAAACGGGTTGCCAAGAAATTGGGTTATGCTTTTGTTGATACGGGGGCAATGTATCGGGCGGTGAGTTTGTATTTTCATGACAATCATATAACATTAACCAATCCGCATGAGGTCGAGAAAGCCCTGTCAGAAATTCGTATTACCTTCCATTTTAACGAAAATCGTGGGGCGAGTGATGTATTTTTGAATGGCTTGAATGTGGAAGAAGAAATCCGTAAAATGTACATTTCTCAGATGGTTTCGGAGGTGAGTGCCATCACCATTGTACGTAGGGCGATGGTGGCTCAACAACAAAAAATGGCGAAGCACCGTGGCGTAGTCATGGACGGACGAGACATCAGCACCAAGGTTTTCCCAGATGCCGAGGTTAAAGTTTTTATGACCGCCGACCCAGTGATTCGGGCAGAACGCCGCCAACGAGAACTATTAGAAAAGGGCGAAATGGTGGATTTGGACTTGATTTTAGAGAATCTCAAAAAACGAGACATCATTGATTCAAACCGTGAAGAAGGTCCCCTGACCCAAGCCAAAGATGCTGTTTTGATGGATACTTCGTTTATGACTTTGGATGAACAGGTGGATTTTGTGTTGCAATTACATGATTCGATTTTGGCGAGGTTGTAGGATTTTATGTTCCCCCAAACCCTTTGAAAAACAGTTAATTAACTATAATTTTGTGTAAAGTAAAACAATTAATAATCTTCACTTTCAAAACCCACGCTTGTGAAACAATCACTACTAAGCATCTTGTTAATCTTTGGATTTTTTTCTACTTCAATAGCCCAAAAAAGTTTACCGACTTCTCCCCCAAAGGCATCATCCGCCCGCAAAGCAAGTCCAACTTGTCCATTGACGGTAACAATTCAAGACAATACACCTTCGGCTGTTTGTTCTGAATTATTGAAAACCTTAGTGGCGGTTTCGACGGCTTGTACAGATACCAATGCCGTAAGTTACAGTTGGAGTTCAACGGTGGGAGGGGTGTTTTCAACGTCTCGGACAACGACGTTTAACTTACCAGAGTTCTTGATAGCAACGCCTGTAACTTTTACGGTTGTAGCAACTGAGGGAACTGAGACTGTTTCAGCTAATTATACCATTACGGTTAAGCCCCGTCCATCCAGACCGACTTTAACGCCTTTCGGAACAATTCTTATATGTGATAATAATGCTGTTACGCTAACATCTTCGGCTTGTACGGGTGGTAGCACCACGATTTGGTCGAATGGATCTTCGGCGGTTTCGTCCATTAGCGTACCCGCCATTGGAGGGACTTTTTTTAAGGTAGCCTGTGAAAAAAATGGTTGTGTCAGTGATTCAACGGCAGCGGCAGCATTGATAACAGGAACAGTAACTGCTTCTCCGACTGTAACAAACAGAACCATTTGCGAAGGTACAACTATCACGGCGGGCAATGGTTTGCAGGCTCAATTGGTCAATTGTAATAACGGTGCATCAGGAACATACAATTATACGGGACCTACTGTTGGATATGATCGTGGTTTAGTTAACGCTGGCGGAGTTGACCCAAGTATTATAATTACCAACGGAATAGGTATTATCAAGAAAGTGAGTGTTTCAATTACATGGCGTAAACAAAAAGGGGGATATCAAAACGACTGCGGAGTTGGAGATACAGAGTCAAATCCTTACCATAATGAAACTCAATTTAGAGTTAAATCTCCAAGTGGAAAAATTATTACATTGGTTAATACTTCTACTTATGGAGGTTCTAATAATCCAACCGTTACAACGGTATTCGAAGATGGTACAACACCTATTAATTTTTATAGTCCGCCTATTTCTGGAACATTTGCCCCTGCACAACCATTGTCTGGTTTTATCGGGGAAAATTCAGCAGGGACTTGGACACTGTTACCCTATGATGCTGTTGCAAAAGATCCTCTTTGTGTAAGTGGTTTTTCAGTAACATTTTCAGAAGCTCAAAACGGAACACTTACTTGGTGGGATGCTCCAACGGGAGGAAATCAAGTTGGTACAGGTTCAGAATTTATCCCAACCAATACCGCCGCAGGTACATATACTTATTATGCACAAGGGCAATGTGTGCGAGGATGCCCAAGTTTGAGAACTGCTGCAACACTTCAAATTAAGCCAGCTATAGCCCCTGTAATTAGTGTAAACGTACCAGAAGTAAACGGTGTAAGAAAAGTATGCCCCACAGATTCAATAACATTAACGGCAGTAGGATGTGTGGATGGGACGATAAGATGGAGCGGCAGTTATCTCCCTTACACTTATGGGAGTTCTATCAAAATACGCCCAAGTGGTGGAAGCTATTTTGAAGCTACTAATAATTATGTTGCTAATTGCGAAGGAACTAATGGTTGCGTTAGCATAAACAGTAATACAATTACCGTTTTAACAAAAATCAGACCTTTTAAACCAACTATCTCGGGATCAGGGAATTCTGTTTGCTTAAATTCAACTATTAACCTAATGGCTTCTGCTTGTTCTGGAGGAACTTTGGGCTGGACGGGCAATCGCTCTGGAAGTTCAATCAGTTTTATAATAACAAGTGCGGTAAATATAAAAGTAGCTTGTACGATTGATGGCTGTACAAGTGACAGTAGTGATGTTTATTCGATTGCTGCTTTTCCAAAGCCAGCAATTCCAACAGTTAATGCGTCCCAAATTCAAGCACTATGTCAGGGAGATGGTGTTACGCTTAGTGCAAACTGTGCCAACGGAACGACTGTGAAATGGACAGGAAACTTCACAGGTAGCCCAATTACGGTATATCCAACTTCAACTCGTAGTTATCGTGCTTCGTGTCTAAGTACAACGGGCTGTTCGAGTGATAGTAGTGCAGTATTAACAATTGTAATTTTATCCAAAACAAAACCCACTATTACAGGTTCGGCTTTTGTTTGTGGTACAGGAATTGCTCAAATAGTCAGCCTAAGCACAACAGGATGTTCAGGAGTAAATGAAACGGTTATGTGGAGGAATGGAGATGTAGGAATAACCTATTCCGAAGGTATTACTCAGACTAAAACATTCAGAGCTGTTTGTATTCGTAATGGCTATTGTTTGAGTGATAGTAGTGATATTTTTACCGTTCTGTATCGTACAGATTTAATGTCTGCCCCTACAATAATTAATGCAACTATCTGTGAAGGTTCTCCTCTTGCTACGGGAAATGGTTTGAAAGCAACTGGACCACAATGTGCAAATGGTTCAACAACTACAACTGCATATTATACAGGAGGCACAGTGGGCTATGATGGCGGGAGTGTATCAGGAGCGAATCCAACAGCAGTCATTTCAGGGGCATCAGGAACAATTTCTAATGTTCGTATCTCAATGACGTGGCTCAAAAAAGCAGGTGGAACGCATACCTCCTGTGGATTAGCCCATAATGGAAGCAATCCTTATCATGGAGAAGTTAGTTTTAGACTTCAAGCATCAGATGGAACAATTATTAATGTTATAAATGCTAGCACTTATGGAGGCTCTTCAACAAGTACAGTTACAACAATCTTTGAAAGTGGTAGTCCGTCTGTGCTCTCAGGGATTTCGCCAGTATCAGGTTCATTCTCACCTGCTTCATCTTTTGCAATATTAAACGGTAAAAATGCAAACGGTACATGGACTTTATTACCAAATGATGGCGGTTCGGGCGACCCTCTGTGTGTATCAGGTTTTTCAGTAACTGTTACAACAACAGGCTTACCAAGTACAATAACTTGGTGGGATGCTCAAGCAGGAGGAACTCCAGTATCAACTGGTTCTGAATATGTACCAGTAACCAATACTTTGACATCAGGGATTTATACGTATTATACCCAAGCAGCTTGTACAGGACAATGCCCAAGCCCAAGGGTAGCTACGACATTGACTGTAACAGCCAAGCCATCTGCTCCCACCATCACCCCACCAACCAACAGCACTATCTGCCAAGGAAGTAGTGTAACGCTTTCCGCAACGGGTTGTACGGGCGGTACTTACGCTTGGACGGGAGGTTTGAGTGGCACAAGCATTTCTGTAAGTCCTTCATCAACAAGGGCTTATAAAGTGGCTTGTACTTTGAATAATTGTACGAGTGATAGTTCTTTGGCGGTTATAATAAATGTATTTGTGACAAAACGTATGGAGTCATTAAAAACAGGTAGTTGGACAGATGCAACGGTTTGGTCTTGCAATAGGATACCAACTTATTTAGATAGTCTAACAATTAATGCAAATCATATTATTACAATTCGAAATGAAAAAGTACAAGCCGCATATTTAAACAATAAGGGCGAATTAATTTTTCAAAGTTCTACGAGCAAATTGACATTTAAAGAAGCCCCTGCGATGGTATTATTATTACAACCAGACCCAAGTGTTGGAAAAGACTCAGATGTTAGTTCTTATTTTCCAACTACAAATAGTGGGAATAATGTCACAGCTTCATTATACGATTGGACGATTAGCAGTCAACCCATTAAGAAAAGATTTTTTGTTAGTTTTGATGTATCCTCTATTCCAACAAATGCAATTGTTGATAGTGCTTATTTGTCTTTATATTTTGCACAGAGTTATGTAGATGCAGGAGGCTATCACGATGGGCATTTCGGTGATAATGCTTTCGTCATTAGAAGAGTAATAAATAATTGGCAGGAAAATACTATTACATGGAATAATCAGCCAACAATGTCTCTTACTAATCAAATTTTGATTCCTTATCATTCAAATTATAGACAGCATTATCCTAAAATAAACGTAAAAAATCTTGTTGCTGATATGGTTGCTAACCCTGCAAATAGCTTTGGTTTTGGATTACAACATCAAATAGAAGAAACTTATAAGTTGACTTTATTGACAACCAGTGATGATATTAATTATCC
>JAYUOX010000403.1:0-8124 GCA_043760595.1 Cytophagales bacterium | reverse complement strand
ATTATGAATCAAGTAGGTTCAAAATTCAAAATTGACTTTGGTGAAATCAAACATTTTACAGAATTTAAAACGTCGTTTAAATTTGAATGACTACTTATAAAGATATACCTCAACCTTTTCCCGTCATTTTCTATGAATTTTATTACTCTTTCTCAAAAAAATATTGTTTATGGAAATATCTCTGCGGGGGGAGATGTCCACATTGGAGATATTATTTATCGTGTTTCCGAAGACTTCAATCATAGTATTCTCTTTCTTCGGATTGAACATATTTCTGATAATAACTATACCGCACAGCTTACGCTTAAATCTCGACATTCAGGAAAAAAAGGCTTGGCATCTACTGGATTACCTCTGTTGATTCAACCTATTCAACTGAATATTTCTTCTCAATTATTTGAACAAGTTTCTGATTTTCAAAGTGTTAGACGTTTGACTGGGTTTAGTTTTCGTAGGACTGAAAGCGTAACGTCTGAGTCTTTGTGTGCAGAGGAAGAGCAACTTATATCGCTGCTTTTTGATACTTTTTTTACAGGAGATATTTTAACGATTTGTCAGGACTTTGTAAGTTTATTAGAAAAACGCAAGATTGAGGAACTCCTTTTGGCGATTTCGGTGGATGATATGCAAATTGTTAATCTGCCTTTTGAAATGGTTACTCCTCGGTTTTTTCCTGAGAAGTTGGGGCAAGTTCGGCAAAGCCTTGCGGTGAATCATTTCGGGTTGGTGCGTACTTTGGAAAAAGATTTAAACCAATTTGATATGCAAGGAGAAGCTCCTTCGGCTGCTCCTTTGAAAATGCTTTTTGTTACTGCCTTGCCTGAAAATATGGGCGAAGAAAATAAAATGCTTGAAATTGAAGAGGAGCAAAAGCGACTGATTAATGCCATTGGGAGTTTTGAGGCTACGGGCGGACAACCCAAAATTGTGATTGAGTTTTTAGATACCGCCTCATTATCAAAAATTAATGAAGCCCTCCAAAAACGTCACCATGATATTTTGCATATTAGTGGGCATGGTTCTTATAATATAGAAGTGAACCAAGGGGTTTTGCACCTTGAAGATGAGGATGGAAATCATTGCCAAGTGTTAGGAAAAGAGTTGGGCGAAATGCTCCGCAAGCATCAATGTGTGAAATTATTGATTTTAAGTGCTTGTGAAACTGCGATTGCAGGTAATGGCGTAGTGGAACAATTAGCTGAATTTGGTTTACCCTCGATTATTGCCATGCGGTTTTCGGTTACGGATGAGGGGGCGAAAATATTTACCACAGCCCTATACGAAGCCTTGACAAAAGCGAAAACACTTACGCAAGCCATCGCTCAGGCACGTGAAGAACTCTGGGATTATGTAAAGCAAGCCCGTGAGCGTGAACCCAAACGCCCGCACCTTGCAGAGTGGTTTACGCCCGTGGTTTATTTGAACCAATACACGGAGGCGTTGGTGAATCTTAAAGAAAAATATGTGTTACCAGAGAATTTTTATCCTCGAAGTGAGTTTTTGAAAAGTAAAAATACCCGCTTGATTGGTTCTGGATTTATTGGGCGAAAACGCTATCTGAATGCTCTCCGCCGAAGTTTTGCCAAGAGTGAACACGTTTGTTTACATGGTTTGGGAGGGATGGGAAAGACTACTTTGGCAGAGGCTTTTGCCCATAATTATGAAAACCGTAACTACGATTTTATCATTTTTAGAAAAGGAAACCAAATTACTGAGAAATTTATTTTGGATGAACTTTTTGCTCGTTTTGAAAATGATAATACTGCAAATAAAAACACGGTACGACAAATAAAACATTACCTTGAAAGTGATGCGAACCCGCAAGAAAAATTGCAGGGTTTGATTGACAATTATCTAAAAAACCGAAAGGCAATTTTGGTTTTTGATAATTTTGAAGATGTACAAAAAAGTGATGAAGGAGAACAGCAACAAGCTATTGGCAGTGCTTCTTTGGCAGAATTTATGACTTATTTATGCCAAAATACGCCTCCAAATTGCCATCTACTTTTTACGACTCGTTACAAAATTGTTGATTTAGCGGAGTATTTAACCCATTTAGCTTTGGATAAAATGACTTATGCTGAACAGTACCGCCTGACAAATTTTTATGAAACGTTGAGAAAAATACCGTTAGGCGAAAGACAAGATATTATAAAACGTTTCGACGGACACCCACGGGCGTATGAGTTTTTGGAAACGCTTTTGAAAAAAGATAAAACGCTAACTTGGACGAAGCTAAGTACACAAATAGGCGAAGTAGAAGCCAAAGTTTGGGAATATTTATTACTTGAAAAAATTTACCAAAGACTAAACCCCGAAGAACAACAACTATTACAAGTTTGTGCGGTGTTTATTAGCAGAACACCAATTGCAGCTTTGGAGTATGTGATTGAAAAAATAGGGCTAAAAACTGCTAAATTAGAGCTTGGAGGGCTTTTAGGATTATGCTTTTATGATAATGAAAACCAGACTTTTGAAGTACATAGCCTTACACGGGAGTGGATGGTTAAGAACATTATTTCAAAAGAAAAATTAAAAGAATGGGCGTTTTTGGCAGGGGAATATTTTAAAGAACAACCCATTTGGAGCGATGATGAACTTGCGAAAGATTATTTTGAAATTGCAAGGGCATGGGAAGAATTTGCCCAGGCTTGTTTACGGATACAAAATTTTTATCAATCGGCTTGTTTTTATCAAAAAACTTTTGAATTGAACAATGCTGTTTTAGAAAGGAATATTAGTGCTAAAACCAACGCAGATGCACTAAATAATAATGGATTGAATTTCTTGTACATTGGAAATAATGATATTGCATTGCCTTATTTAATGCAAGCATTATCAATAAGAAAACAAATTAATGACCGTCAAGGAGAGGGAAAAACGCTGAATAACCTCAGTGAAATATATAAAATGAGAGGTGATTATAATACTGCCTTAACTTATTTGAAACAAGCATTAGTGATAAATGAGCAAATCGGATATAGAAAAGGAGAGGGAGGAACATTGAATAACATCAGTCAAATTTATCAAATAAGAGGTGATTATGAAACCGCCATGTTTTATTTGGAAAAATCACTGGTAATAAGGCAACAAGTCGAAGATGGTAAAGGAGAGGCTATAACATTAAATAACATTAGCCAAATCTATCAAGCGAGAGGTGAATATGAATCTGCTATGACTTATATGCAACAATCATTAGTAATAAGTCAGCAAATTGGAGATAGTCAAGGAGTAAGTACAACTTTGAATAACTTAGGGACAACTACTCTCGACAGTGGCGATTCTGAAACCGCCATGATATATTTGGAACAATCATTAGCGATAAGTCAGCAAATCGGAGACCGTAAGCAAGAGGGGGTAACTCTAAATAACATTAGCCAAATCTATCAAACGAAAGGCGATTTTGAAACCGCCATGACATATTTGGAACAGTCATTAGTAATAAGGCAACAAATTGGAGATATATCTGGCTTAGCAAACACGCTCAATAATATGGGCGTTATTTATTTGGAGCATAAAAGTGATATTGAAAAGGCTATTTTGTTTTTTCTGCAATCCTATCATATCTTCGAAAAAGTAGGCTCTTCAAAGGTTCAATACCCCCAAAACTATCTAAATGCAATCTTCGAACAAATCGGCGAACAAAAATTTCAAGAAATCGTATCAAAATTAAACCAACAATAACATGGCACTCATAGAAACTGCAACAGCATACATCCTTGGCATTATTACTGAAAATGAGGAAGTTAAGAAATTTCCGAAAGATTTTGTTTCGGCTTCGATGAAGTGGATTCGTTCTTGGTTTTTGGAGGATGACCCTAAAACTGCCGCTAAATTGAATGACACTACAAGGTCAGAGGAGTCTAAAAAGACTTTAATTGAGGCTAAATTGGAGGGTTTGGAAGGAAATGAGGTTTTTCAAAAGGAGTTGGTGGAAAAATTACAAGCCTATTTCCAACATAAAATTACTCGTAGAAACGTGGTAGAAAATGCTGATATTGAAGCAGATGGAAGTGTTTGGATTGGGGATAAAGAGGGTGGTTCTGAGAATGTTTTTGATGAAAAAAATATGGTGAAAGGTGGGAGTGTAAAGGCTGGGAAGGATTTTCGTTTGGGGGATGGGTAATGATTTTTGCCACGAAGACACCAAGGCTCTAAGTTTTAGTTGGAAAATTGTATGTGGAAATATAATTTTCAAAAGAGATCTCATAAACATTACCATAAAAAGATAAAACCCCTCCGAATTTGATTCGAGAGGGGTTTTGTCTTTCATGGATACCAATAAGTTGTCCAGTAATAATTGGCATTAGGTTTAGTCGTGAGGTAATCATAGTTGTAGGTAATGCCATAATTTGGCACTAACCATTGTCCCGAATACCCTTGATTGACAAAACAAATAATATCTTGCCAATGAATAGGCGAACCTCCATTTTGAACATCTTGTTTATTGACAGTCCATAAAGAATTATCTCCATCAATCTGTTTATCAAAAAACAGTGAAGGAATATGCCCAACTGTGAGTATTTTGGGCCAAGTATCTAAACCAAGATTGATACTGAGAGCAACAGTGTCTCCGTCCAGAATTGGAGTGCCTTGTGGTTGAGCAACGCCATTGACATATTTTGTAAGAATCATCATGGCTGCATGGGTTCCATCGGGAGACAGTGTCGGATAATATCCCGTGGTAGCTACATCTATTTTACTAAAAAATGAGCCTTCTTGATTCATAAGCATAAAACCATAACCCGATGTTATGGCATCAGTGCGTTGAGGTGTTGGCAAAGCAAAAGGCTCTGAATGTATCAACGAAGACTGTGGATTCAACGGAGGATTATCGCCCCAAGAAGGAAACTGATAATAGCTAACTTCCACTTGATCAGTAGGATTAGCCCGTCCGCCGAGGTCAATAATTCCGTAGCCATGATTGTAGTAGGTAGTTCCATTAAGGTCAGCCGTTGTGCCTAATTTGTATTGGTCATACTGAGGTTCAGGCACAAGATATGTAACGGCAGGATAATTTATCTGATACGGGTTTGCTGATACAAGTTCTTCGTAGGCACTGTTTCCCAACAAGCGTCCATTTGTAATATTGTTCATTTCATTGGGGGCATACATCACAAAATTATGCTCATGTCCCCACAGCCAACCCGCTACTTTTGTGGGTAAATAATCCCAAACGGCACTGTACAAAAATGGATTGTAACAGGCTTGATTGTGGTAATCGGTCAATTTTCCATTGATGGCAGAATTGGCTGAAAATACTTGATGATGCGAAAGCAGAATTGTTGCTCCATTGAAGTTTTGGAATTTATCTTTAAGCCACTGAATTTCAGTGTTTTCCAACCAAGGTCCAGCATAGGCGAGGTCAATTTGATGAACAGGATTTGAGTCATTAAAACCCGTATCCATTCCCAAAAACTGCCAGCCCATATCTTCTGTACGTAAGGCAAAATAACTGGCAGGTTGTACGGAATTGGCGATTGCTGGAAAATTATTGAGGTTATTCAGCATTGAATAATAACCCGCTCCCCACGAATAATAATCGTGATTACCAGGAATACTGAATACGGGAATCCGATTACCTACGCCCAAAACTTCATCAAAAACTTGTTGGAAAACCCCCGCAAAATAATCCTGACATTCGCTTGGTGTACCTGAATAATAAATATCTCCGAGGTGAATAATGGCTTGTGGTTTATGTTGTAGCATAATATCTTTCAACAAAGCCACGGCATCGGGCATACCCGTACCCCAATCGCCCAAAATAGCAACCTTTGCATCGTTGGGCAATTTCCAGTCAATCACACCGTAATTGATATTATCCTTGCCCTCAACCGTCCAGTCATTATAGGTCATGTGCTTACCCGTACTGATGGCGTATGCTGCGTAAGTAGTGGCACAGGTAAGAAACAGAGCATCTTTATCACTAAATTTGCGATAGCCCGCAATCAAAATATCAGCGGCTTCTTGGTCGCCTTTTGCCAAAGCCTGTCCGATATTGTAGCCCAAATGTGAGAGATAAACTTGTGCCTCTTGCCCTTCGTTTGAAGCGGGTTGCTTGGGAGAAAATCCCGAATTATCCATCGCTGCTTCCACATGAATAGCGTTGGCGACAGAAAGCGGATGTTTCAAAACGTCCAAATGACTCACAGGAGTATCGCCAGTTTTGATTTGGTTACGGATGTTTTCGGAAACTGCCGATTGCCAGAGGGAGAGTTCACGGTTTCTGACCCGTGTAAAGTTGAGTGGGTTCATGGTAAGTTTATTTATTTTGATGTGTTAGCTCTATATTGTTTGAGCATTGCAAAATTCATAAACTTATTTATGGTAAAACAGCGTATAAATACCTGTTTTAGCTGAATTATTGGGGGTTTAATTGTGAACGGTTCAACGATTCAATTGTTGTAAATTTTGATTTACCATCAGTCTTTTTGACTAATCAAAACAAAGACGATGCCACCCGACAAATGTATCTTGATTTACTATATTTTGTATGACATGAGTTTTAATAGACCTCTTTTTTGTGGTTTATTACAGAGGAGACTTAACCGAATTTTTATATCACCTAACTAAACGTCTAACTAAAACAAATAAAACCCCTCACACATGACGTATGAGGGGTTTTTGTAGCCTCGGTGAGAATCGAACTCGCATCTTAGGTACCGGAAACCTACATTCTATCCATTGAACTACGAAGCCTTTTATTATTACAAAATTACGAAAACTTATCTAACTGCTTTACCAAAACCTCAAAATCTTTTGGATAGGGTGCTTCAATTCTGATAATCTCTTCGTTCAATAATCTAAACGTTAATGAATGAGCGTGCAGGGCAACTCGCTTAATAATGGGTTGTTCTTCTGTTTCTTTTTTGAGGTTAAATTTTCGTTTTATATCTGACAAGTAAATCATCTCACCTCCATACGTGGGGTCGCTCACAATGGGAGCTTTCAGACACACCAAATGTATGCGTATCTGGTGCATTCGTCCCGTAATGGGCATACATTCTACGAGCGTATGGTTTCTGTAAACTTTCATTGTATTAAAAATCGTATCGGCTTCTTTTCCTTTTTGTCGGTCAATTGCTACCATTGTTCCATCTCTTTTCATGGCAATCGGCAAATAAACCGAAATCATCTCAAAATCGTGAGTTCCGTTTACGATGGCATGATACCGTTTTTCAACTTTCCGATGCTCAAATTGCATAGAAAGATGACGATAAGCGGCTGGATTTTTGGCAATCGCCAATACCCCCGAAGTCTCCTTATCCAAGCGATGACAAAGTTGGGCATCATCAGTATATTCTTTGGCTAATCGCAAGATACTCTGGGAGTTATCAGCTTGGCGTTCGTCCAACGAGGCAATGTGAGGGGGTTTATTTATCAGAATATAATCGTCGTTCTCGAATATAATTAAGTCTTTGAAATTCAGTCGCATGAAGGAGTATTTGTGTTTTTAATTAAGGTGCAATTTACCTAAATTATACGATACTGGCTCAAAAACTGCCCATAATTGTCCTTTTTGGATAGATGATTGAACACAGATTTTCGTATCTTTGCACCCTGATTTTAAAAGGAATACAGAAAATAAAAATATGTTAGAACAATTAGAAGCCATCAACGAACGATTTGATGAAGTTGCCCAGCAAATGACGCAACCCGAAATCGTTTCGGATATGAATAAATATAAGACCATCAGTAAGGAATACAAAGACCTCGAAAAGATTGTCATTAAATATAAAGAATACTTAAACATTTTATCGAATATTGACGCTGCCAAAGAAGTTATTTCTACTGAAAAAGATGAAGACTTTAGGGATATGGCAAAGGGTGAATTAGATGAATTAAACCCTCAAAAAGAGGCAATGGAGGCTCTTTTGAAGGAAATGTTGATTCCTACTGACCCCGACGATTCCAAGAATATCATCATGGAAATCCGTGCTGGAACGGGTGGAGACGAAGCGGGGATTTTTGCGGGCGATTTGTTCAGAATGTATCAGCGTTTTTGTGCAAATCAAGGTTGGCAATTCCAGATTATTGACTTCACAATGGCTTCTTCGGGTGGATATAAAGAGATTGTAGCCAATATTCAGGGGGAAGATGTGTATGGAAAAATGAAATTTGAGT
>JAYUOX010000402.1:0-8152 GCA_043760595.1 Cytophagales bacterium | reverse complement strand
TTACTCGTGACAGGATTCCGTCATATTCTGTTTCGGCGAGTTATATGATTGATGTTCAGACGGGTTATATTAAGGTGGATAGATTTACGGAATCAACTTTCGAGGAGTTCAGAAATGCTCTTGCTAATCTGAAAAATCAAGGGATAAAACGCCTTATGCTTGACCTACGGGGCAATCCAGGGGGGTATAAAGATCGTGCCGAGAAAATGGTCGATGAGCTTTTGGCGGGTGAAAAAATGATTGTTTACACCGATGGCAAAGGCTCAAAATACGATACCCAGACTTACACAAAAAGAGAAGGGATTTTTGAAAAAGGGGCTGTAATGGTCATGGTAGATGAAAACAGTGCCTCGGCAGCGGAGATTGTGGCGGGTGCGTTGCAAGACAATGACCGTGCTTTGATTGTGGGCAGACGTTCGTATGGTAAAGGTTTGGTTCAAATGCCCGTAAATCTGCAAGATGGCTCAGAATTACGCCTCACGATTTCGAGATATTATACCCCAAGTGGACGTAGTATCCAGAAGCCCTACGTGATGGGACGTGAAGAAGAATATGAAAAAGACTACGACAAACGGACAAAGAGCGGCGAATTTTTCAGTTCGGATAGTATTAAATTTAACGAAAAATTAAAATACAAAACCGCTGGTGGACGTACCGTTTATGGAGGCGGAGGCATTACGCCAGATGTTTTTGTGGCTCGTGATACAACGTATTTTACCAAATATTTGAGTGATTTGTGGGGTAAAAATATCATTCGTGAATTTGCTTTGAATTATACCAACGACAACATAAAATCCATCGAAAAACTCACTTTTAGGGATTTCAACAAGTTTTTTGTCGTGAATGATGCAATGATGATGGAATTACAAAAATTAGCAAAACAGGCAAATGTGAAGATGCGGGCGAGGGAATATGAGCGTTCAATGCCTTATATCAAATCCCAAATCAAGGCTTACATTGCTCGTAGCGTATGGCAAAGAAAAGTCTCGGATGGTTTGAATAATGAGTATTTTCAGGTGATGGCACCCTATGATGATACGTTTCAGAAGTCTTTAAAATATTTTGACAAAGCCGAAAAAATGGCTCGTGGAGAATTGGTAGAAACGATTTCGCATTCGGTTAAGAAGTAGTTATTGGTTTATTGGTTACTGGGATTTTTACTAAATATTATAAATCGAAAAAGGGCTTTCAGAATCATCTGAAAGCCCTTTTTTGTGCCTGTAAACCGATAACTAATAACCAGTAACCAATAACTATTCCCCACCAATATACCCTTTATCTTTCAAAATTCTATCCATTAACTTTGTATCGTTTTCATTATTAAAAACCGTAAAAGGTAAATAAATGAACTGATATTGACCCATGTCCAACACGTAAGCATCTTTGTCTTTACGAGCGGTTTTAATCATATCCCACTTAATAATTCCGCCTTCGGTATCGTTTAATTTCATCAAAATCTGACGGCTGTCAATTTCGTAACGATACTTCTGAAAAAGTTGTTTGTACTGGTCTAATTGCGTTACGCCCGTAAATTGAATCGCCCAGAAAGCTACATAAATCAACGCTCCGATAACTGTCAATACATAAATCCAGTAATTTGGATAAACCTTCGTGATGTTCAATACCGCATTTATCAAAATCAACGCCAAAGGCACAAAAGCCCAATACCATTGTTTCTTAACGAATTGGAGCATATTGAGGGTGATAAACTTATTTTTTTCAAGAGCAAATTTCTTGGTTTTAATCGCTAATGGATTACTTGGTATTGCTTGTTGTACTCGCTTTTGTTGTCCGTGACCTTGTGAAGAGTATCCTTTTGCCATTTTGGTAAATTAATTTTATAAATTGGACTGCAAAGGTAGAGAAATTAATAATTAATAATTAATAATTAACAGTTTTCATACGATAATAACGGTGAAAGATGTTATTTTTTGATAATTGGCTCTCTAATTTTATGAAAAAATCCAATCATTTTTTGGTAATTTTAACTATTAATTTTTAACTCTTAATTATTAATTGGAAAAAGTGCAATTAACCGACAACCAAATACTCAATCATACCCAAGTCCTTCAAAAAATCAGAAGAATTGCTTTTGAGATTTATGAGAATAATTTTGAAGAAACCCAAATCGTCATTGCGGGTATCAAAGGACAAGGACACGCCTTTGCCCAAAAGTTAGCCATTACTTTGAACGAAATTTCAAATATTGAAGCCACCGCTGTATTGATTGATGTGGACAAGGACGTTACTTACGATAGCCCCGTGGAATTTGACTGCGATGAGCGTTTTTTGGAACATAAAACCATCGTAGTCGTGGACGACGTTTTGAACACAGGAAGAACTTTTGCGTATTGCCTTTCGCCATTTTTGAGTATTCCCGTCAAGCGAATCCAAGTGGCAGTAATGGTGGATAGAAATTACCGCCGATTTCCGATTTTGGCGGATTATGTGGGTTATCAATTATCCACAACGTTGAGCGATTATGTGTCGGTGGTGTTGGATGATGAGGATGAAATGGGGGTTTATTTGAGGTAGTTTTTAGGTATGAGGTCGTAGGTTTTTTTAGGTATGAATTATGAGGTCGTAGGTATGAGGTGTTGGGTCGTGTAATCACGATGTCAAAAATATTATCAATTTTCATCTAAAACTCTATGACCTTATACTTATTACCTCATACCTACGACCTTATACCTCATAATTCATACCTACTACTGTTCAGAAAACTTTATTTTGTCTGAATCAGGATTTACAAGATTTAAGGAATAGCAGGATAAAAATCATTAAATTCTATAATCCTGATTCAGACAAATTATTGTTTTTCAAACACTAACTCATACCTAAATCAGAGGTAACTAATCAAATCCATCAACCAGTCTGCCTTAAAGAATAAAATCAGAATAGGTAAAACTAAGATAATCGCTAAAAAATATTGCTTAGAATTTAACTCAAATGCCTGATTATCAAGGGGTTCTTTGAAAAAAAGATAAAAAGGAATTTTTAAATAAAAGAATAAAGCAATGGCAGTATTCAATAATCCGAAGATGAAAAGCCATAACAGAATCGGCTGGTTCGTGTTTTGATAAGTTTCCCACAGTGCTGAAAATATGTTTAATTTCGCAAAAAATCCTGCCGTCGGTGGAATCCCTGCCAAAGAAATCATCACAATCAACATCATGATTCCGTAGAAAGGATTGAGCCTGCCCAGACCGCTGAAATGGGTTATTAGTGACTGGTTATTAGTTATCGGTAATTGGTTATTAGTTGTCAGTAATTGGTTATTAGTTATCGGTAATTGGTTATTAGTTGTTAGGGACTGGTTATTAGCTGTACGAGTATTAATTGATAACTGTTCTGCAAAATCGACTAAGAGAAAAGCTGCTAAATTCGTAAATAACGTTACAATTAAGTAAAAAACTACACTCGTGAGTCCCAATTGCGACATTGTTACTAAGCCAATCAACATAAAGCCAGAATGGGCGATGGTTGAATATGCCAATATTCGTTTGGCGTTATTTTGCCATAAAGCCGAAAAATTTCCGAAAGTAATACTCGCCATTGCCAAAACTGCCGTGATGGTCTGGAGGTTATTAGGTACGGCAAAATAAAACCTTATTGCCACTAAAAATCCCGCAATTTTGGGGGCAACCGAAAAGAAAGCCACCACGGGCGTTGGGGCGGACTCGTACACATCGGGTGTCCATACATGAAAGGGCGAAGCGGATATTTTAAACAGAAACCCGCTGATTGTCAGCACAATAGCCACCGTGGAAGCAATATAATCTGTTTCTCTCAACTCTCTACCAAAGTCAGGTGAGGTGATGTCTAATGTGCCTGTCATACCGTAAATTAATGACATTCCGTAAAGCATAACTGCCGAAGCCGTTGCTCCAAAAAGGATATATTTCAAGCCAGATTCGGTACTTTTACGAGTTTTATCAATCGTAGTGAGGACGTAGGAAGACACCGAAACGATTTCGATGGAGAGATAAATCATCAATAAATTCACGGACATCGTCATCAAACAAAGCCCCAAAACCATGCTGGTAAGGAGTGGGTAAAACTCCGATACAAATTCTTTTTTTGTAACATAGATGTGTCCAAGCACGAAAATTGCAGAAAAGATAATCAAGAATTTGAAAAGAACAGCTTTGGCATCCAAAATCAACATTTTATCAAATAAAAATGCTTCGTTGGGTACGTAAAACTGTTGAGCTACCTGTTTTAGCACAACTGTAAGTGAAATCAAACAAAATACGAAAATAATCTGATGAGAACTTTCAATATTTTTTATGATTAGCCTCTTATTTTTCAAATCTTGATGAAAGAATAAATCTATCAATATCATCAATAAAAAAGAGGTTGATAGTAGTACCTCTGGAAAAAGCACCCTAATACTTTCAAGGATTTGTCTGAGCTGTTCGGGAAGATTTGAGAAATTAGTCATTTTTTTTCTGCATAAATTTTCTGCATTCTACTTTTATTAGTATTTTTGAGTCAAACTTCATTTAAGAAAACACATGGTTAAGAATATTTGGTTTTGGTTAATACAGTTATTCTGTTGGTTGTTTATTGCTCTTACTGCACTCGCTTTCAGTCCCTTGAAAAGCGGAGATATAAACAAGCAAATCATTTTTTTTCTCGCCTATCTTTTTGTGGGTTTCACTTCTGGTAACTTCTATTGTTCTACAGTTGAGAAAATTAACCCGGACAAGATGACTACTTCTCAATTTTTGCTTTATCCTTTTTTGGGAAGTGTTGTAATTGGGGTCATTTTTACGATTATTGATTTTACTTTGGGAGGATTCCCATTGTCAAGCCCAATGTCAGGTATTGTTATTTTATTTCTGGAAAATGTCTGGATTGTAATTCCTTGTTTTTTCTTTTATCACCTCTATCGCTTTGCGAATATTTATCAAGATAAAAACAAAAGAACATTGGTTGCAGAGAATCTGTTACAAATATCCGAATTAGAAAACCTTAAAAAGCAACTCAACCCTCATTTCTTATTCAATGCCCTCAATAGTATCAAAGCCTTGACGCTTTTTGATAGTGTAAAAGCTCGTGAGTCCATCATCCAACTATCTGATTTACTGAGACTTTCGTTGAATTTGGGCGAACAACAGCGTGCTACATTGAGTGAAGAAATCAGATTGGCAGAAAATTATTTGGCTCTCGAAAAATTGCGGTATGACAATCGTCTGAGTTATGAATTTAATGTTGATGCTGATTTAGATAATGTTTTGATAATGCCCATGTCTTTGAATACCTTACTCGAAAATGCGGTAAAACATGGTATTGGTAAATTAAAATCGGGTGGAAAAATCTTCATATCAGCTTCTACGGAGAAAAATATTGTTTCAATTATTGTCGAAAATTCTGGTAATTATGACCCCAAACCTAAAAGCGATGAAGGCGGTATTGGCTTAGAAAATCTCCGCAAACGGCTTGAATTACAATATGGAGATAAGGCTTCGTTTACAATCATGAATGAGAATAAAATGGTTACGGCTACGGTTAAAATGCCGTTTTAGTTTTGATGCGTCCGACGCTTCGGTTCGTTTCTCGATGTTCGATGATTGATGTTCGTTTTTCGATGATTAAGTATCAAACTACGAATCCCAAACATCGAATCCCAAACATCGAAAACCGAACATCGAAAAGCGAACATCGAAAAGCGAACATCAAACATCAAAAGAGTTTTATCAATTCTGCTAACGACAAATTCGTTACATCAAAAACCAAACTCGGGAATATTCCAAAAACTAATGCTAAAATTGCCAAAGGATAAAGCATAATTCTCTCTCTAAAAGTCAAATCCTGCAAGGTTTCTTCAAATTGTCTTACCCAATATTTACCGAAAAACATTCTTTGTAAAGTCCACAAAAAATAACCTGCTCCCAATATTAATCCAAACGTTGCTAAACCCGCTAACCATCGGGGAATCAATGGACTATTAAACGCTCCCATCAACGTAAAAATCTCCCCGATGAATCCTGAAAAAGCGGGTAAACCCAAGGATGCAAAGAAGGTGATTGCGGTCATTAAAGTGAATAACGGCATCTGACTGGCAAGTCCCTGGTAGGAGTCAATTCTTCTATCGTGGGTTCGTGAGTACAACACGCCAACCAAAAGAAATAACATCGAAGACAATATTCCGTGAGAAAACATTTGGTAAATTGCCCCGTTGAATCCTTCACTGGTGAGTGAGCCAATTCCCAACAATACAAATCCCATGTGCGAGACCGAAGAATAGGCAATCATTTTCTTTAAGTCGTTCATTGCCAGAGCATTAAAGGCTCCGTAGATGATTGACAAAACCCCAAATCCCACAATCCATAAAGCATACTGATTAGCGACCTCTGGAAAAATGGGGTAAGTAATTCTTAAAAATCCATATCCCCCAATTTTCAATAAAATCCCCGCCAAAACCACTGAAACAGGCGTTGGGGCTTCTACGTGAGCATCGGGCAACCAGGTATGAAAAGGCACAACGGGTAATTTTATCCCAAAACCAACCATTAAAAAAATGAATGAAAGTGAACGTAAGGAAACACCGCCAACTTTATTTCCAGAAAAAATATTTAGCCAAGAATCCGAAACATAATTGCCTTGGTCGGGCATAAAACGGAGGTCAAAAGTATGAACAATTGACTGCGAGGGTAGTTCGCCTTGTGCTAATAGACTCTGGATTTGGGTGATGATTTGTGGTGGAACATTCAAATCGGTGGTTATCAAACCCATTTGCACGGCAGTTTCCACGGGGTCAATCACGGAAAGATACAATCCAATCATCACAATTAAGATGAGAATCGAGCCTACAAGTGTATAGAGGAAGAATTTGATAGAAGCATATTCTCTGCGAGGTCCTCCCCAAAGTCCAATCAGGAAGTACATTGGCAAGAGCATAAACTCGAAAAACAAATAGAACAGGAACATATCTAAGGCAATAAAACAGCCAATAATTGACCCTGCCAAGAGCAAATACAACGAAAAATATCCCCGTGATTTATCTTTAATTTCAAAAGAAGAAATTGCTCCGATGAACATTACGATACCCGTCAGCAAGACCATCGGGAGACTGATTCCATCAACTCCCAAGAGATAATCAATTGAGCCAATACCAAGATTGCCCAATGGCAAAGTTATCCAATCATATTGTTCAAGAAACTGATAATCAGCTACTTGTCTGTTAAATATGAAATATAAATAAACGCAAAGCAATAACTCCAAACCCGTAACCACGAGCGTAATCCATTTAAAATAAGGTACAAATCGTTCAGGCATAAACGCTAAAATAAGCGATGCGGCGATGGGGAGGAATATGAGTAATGATAAAATTGGCATTTTTTATAATGTTGAATTGGCAACTTATGTGCTTTGTCATTGCGAGCGTAGCGAAGCAATCTTTTAGCTTACGAGAAGAAAACTTCAAGCTCTTTTTCTTTAACTATCGAAGGTTTTCTGACTTCTGGTATTCAAAATTCATTGCATCAATCCAAAAGATTGCTTCGTGCCTCGCAATGACATTCGTTCCTCGCAATGACAAAAGCACGGCAATCATTCTACCAATACTGCAAAGATAACTACCCCAATCAATCCCAAAAATGCCAAAGCAACGTACAATTGCACTTTCCCGCCTTGTGCTGAACGAGTTACTCGCCCAATAATTCCAGCCGAATAAACCGTTCCGTTGGGAATTCCGTCAATAACTTTGGCATCAAACCAGCCAGTTAATTTAGCGATAAATACTTGTAAATTAGCCAATAAGTTTACTAACGAATCCAGAATCTTTTGGTCAAAAAATTGGATGATGTTGGATAGCTTTAGGGTTGGGTTTATGAATATTTTGTTGTAAAAATTATCGAATGTTGGGATTTGGAATGTAAATATTCTATGACGAGTTAAATATCCAGCCGTGATTCCGATGAAGGTAAATGAGGTTGAAATAATACCAATTAAATGGTTTTCTTCAAATTTTCCTCCAATAAAATCACCAAACCAACCATGCTCAATACTCAATGGATTTAAGCTAAAAACAAAGCCAGTTGAGAGTATAGCCAATATTCCAATCGGTAATTTTATTTTCCAAGAGCCTTCGTGAATGGTATTTATATCAACTTTTTCATTTCTAAATTCTCCAAAAAATATCATC
>JAYUOX010000401.1:0-8170 GCA_043760595.1 Cytophagales bacterium | reverse complement strand
CAAAATAAAAGATCTAAAACAAACAAAACAAAAGGTGAAAACAACTTGAAAATCCTCAAAAACTGGGGGAATTTTTATCCGAAGTTTGTACAGCCTAGTCCTAAGTATTAAGTCCTAAGAATAATTAACCAAATTTTATTCTGAAATAATAACTTTGAAATAATTATTCAGAATTAAATGTGGCTAAAATTAATTAATTTGAAATTTTATTTGTCTCCAAATACTTGAAACTTAATCCTTTGGACTTTTTACACAACCCCTAACGCAAAATATAAAAACGAACTTCTCCTGATTCTCAATTTATAACCCCTACACCACCCCATTCCTTACCGCCCACGCCACCAATCCTGCAATATTTTTTGTTCCTGTTTTGTCCATAATTCTATTCTTATGCCCCTCCACTGTTCGTGAACTAAGATTTATTTTTTCGGCAATATGTCCCGCAGTTGTGCCTTCGCAAAGGTGTTGGAGGACTTCTACTTCACGTTCCGAAAGTTCTATTTGCATCGCAAAATTTGGAATAACTTTCTTGGTAGGTTTATTGACCATTCGGTTGTGCATCACTTTCAATAGAAACGCTCCGTAGTAATAATCTTCATTGACTACGGTATAAACGGCATTTTCTACTTCGTCGGGGTCAGCATCTTTTAGGAGATAACCGTTTGCTCCAAGTTCCATGAGGTGGATGACAAACTGGGCTTCGTCGTGCATCGAAATTACAATAATTTTAATGTGTGGAAAGTCTGTCTTGATTTGCTTGGTTGCCTTCATTCCATCCAAAACGGGCATTTGTAAGTCCATAAAGATGACTTGTGGTTGGGTTGCTTCAAGACCATCAACGAGTTCTTGACCATTGGCTGCTTGTAGAACTACCTCAAAATCGTTGTTGTTTTCAAGTAATGATACCATCCCACGTCTGAAAATAGTGTGGTCATCGGCAATGGCGATTTTGATTTTTGGGTTCATGTGTTTAGGGTAATTTTACAGTTATTTCAAACGTTGAGCCTTTGCCTTTGGCTACATCAAAGTTAATACTTCCTTTGATGATTGAGATACGGCTTTCGATATTTTTTATGCCAATGCCTCGGTTAGGTTGATTGACTTCGGCTAAATCAAAACCGATACCATCATCCGAAACTTGGAGGATTAGTTTTTCTTTTATTTTCTTCAAATCAATATTAATAACACTTGCCTTTGCGTGTTTGAGGGCATTATTGACTAATTCTTGAGCGGTTCGGTAGAGGGCTAATTCTATTTTTTTATCAAATACTTCATCTAATTCTCCATGACTAAAACATACGCTAATGCCTGTGTGTTCGGTCATTTTTTGGCTAAAATCTTTGAGTGCCAAAATTAACCCAAATTCATCTAAGGTGCTGGGCATCAACTCTTTGGATAATCTTCTGACGTTGTTGAGGGTTTCGTTGAGGAGTTCTTGGGTTTGGTTGAGGAGTTTTTCTCTTTTATCTGGATTGTCTTCGTATTTGGTGATTTGTGAAAGACTCATGCGGGTAGCGGACAGGAGTGTTCCTATTTCATCGTGTAAATCTCCTCCAATTTGTCGGCGGACATTTTCCTGAGAAAGTACACTGGCTTCGAGCATTGCTTGGCGGTGTCCTTCTTCGATTTGCTCTAATTTTTCTCTTTGCAAACGCTGACGACGTGTATAAAAAATAACGAAAATGATAATTGCCACCACGGGCAGAAGAATGGCGGATGTACCGAGGATAATTATTTTGGGTTCATTCATTGGTTAGGGGAGTAAAGGAGGAAGGAGAAACGGAGGTAAGGAAACGTAAAATATTACTCTTTACTCTGTTCTCTATCATCTAAACACCGTACTTTTGCTTAATAAGGCGAGCGTGTAGGAAATAGACCAAACCAATAATGGTACAGGAGAAAACCAACATGGCGAAAGTGCCTATTTCGATGATGGACTTAATTGTTGTGGCGTCTTGCTGAACCATAAACCGATTGTTAATAAAATACGAAATGTAATATTTGAAATTGCTTGAATAATCGCATCAAGATTGTAAATTTCTGCTGATGAATTAAACTTTACAAACTCTCCAAAAATAAATAAGAAAAAATTAATTGATACATAAAAAATAATTCCTGAACTTATCCAGAACATTGGGAAAGACGATAATTTAATAATTCTTTGTTCTATTAATAATTCATAAAAATAAAGAATTACAAAAAGCATTAAGCCTAAATTTGGGAAAGCATTAGCAACAGAATTAAATCTATTGAAACTCTCCCAAAAAATGATGTTTGATATAATTTGATATGAAAATATTAGACATACTACGACCTTAAGAATCCTTCTAAAACTTGTAGTTTTAAGCTCTAACCAATAAATATAACTTAGTAACAAAAATTCAATTGGTGAAAAAATATTAGCAAGAAAATGATTCTGAATACCATTAAGTGATGTAAACCAAGCAGCGATTTCAAATATTATCAGCGAAACTAAAAGATAATAATACAAGATTTTACCATATGACTCTAAATATCTATATCTCCAAATAGCCATACCAATTGGAAATAAGACGAATAAAGAGGTCGTAATAAGTAAAAAATAAATCATATTAAATCAATATCATTGTTCACAATAAGGTGGACAGGTTGGTCCATCAAAAACGAATGTGTTTAAACTTTCTCCCTTTGGTCCGAGTCCTTCAACAATAATTGACCTTGTACCATCTTCTAATCTACCATGATGAAATCTTGCAGAATGAAAATCAGGATGTTCAATTAATTGCTGTAGTGCATCTTTACTAAATACTTGAAAATCAACAGAATTTTCTTTTTTTGTTTCTTGGTATTTTTGAACAAATCCAAGTGCTTTTTCGTGTTCATCAGGGTTCTCCTGTGTAGTAACAAACTTTGCCATTTTGATTAGTGATATTTAAAAAGGTTAAAAATAATATCACTAAGCTATAACTAAGACTTGATACTACCAAGAAAAGTAACGAAAATAGGGTAAAATTACCCTACAGATTAGGTAATTTTACCCTATAGATTTTACTCATCCAACATCTCCGCAATCATTTTGTATCGCCCCACTCTATCCATTAAATCCTTCATGGTTAGTGTAATTTGCTTTCCTTTTGGTTTATTATTTTGGTAAGTAATTACCTTTAAAGTCGTGGTTGAATTGGGTGGTGAGAGCATTTTTCCTTGGTATTTTGTCGAAAAATCATCGGGGTTTGTGCCGTCGAAGGTGTAATAAATATCCAAGCCTTCTACTTCGGTGCTGAGTTCTATTTTGAGTTTACCTTTGTCGTCCTTTTCTGTTCTGACGATGGCATCGTACATTGAACGGGCGTAGTTCAATTTGGCTTCGTCCATGCGGGGGAAGTAAGTTTCTACTTTTTGGGTGAAATCATTCCAATTTCTCTTCTCTTTCGGACTCCATAATACCTCCGAAAGTGCCAATACCCGTGGATAAAGCATATATTCCAGATGTCTGGTGGTGGGTACTGATTCCGTCCAGAGGTTGCCCTGTCCGCCCAAAATCAGTTTTTCGTCAATGCCTTTTGGGGTTGGTTCAAAGGAATAGGTTTTCTTCAGACGAGCCATGCCGTAGGTTTGCGGTTCTACGTTGGGGTCGCCTTGATAGAGGTCGAGATAGACGTATTCCCAAGGCGACATCACAACTTGATGGTTTTGTTTGGCGGCGGCGATTCCACCTTTCATTCCTCGCCATGACATCACGGTTGCATCGGGGGCAAGTCCACCTTCGAGGATTTCGTCCCAACCAATCATTCTTTTGCCTTTGGACTGGATGATTTTTTCTACTCTTTTGACAAAATAACTCTGTAATTCGTCCAAATTTTTCAAGCCTTCTCGTTTCATAAGAGCTTGACATTCAGGGCTTTTCTCCCAAAAACCCTTATAGGCTTCGTCTCCGCCCATGTGGATATAGGGGTTCGGAAACAGTTGGGCTACTTCGCCAAAGACTTTATCCAAAAACACATAAACTTGTTCGTTGGAAGGGCAGAGGGTATTTTCTACGTCTTTATAAAATTTTACGCCCGCATTTACCTCAAATTTACCTCCTCCACACGAAAACTCTGGGTAAGCTGCCAAGATGGCTAATGAATGCCCAGGGACATCAATTTCGGGAAGGATGGTGATGTATCGTTCTTGGGCGTATTTCACGATTTCACGGATGTCGTCTTGGGTATAAAAACCGCCATACGAGCGTTCTTCGTCCTCTTTTGGAGGGTCTCTGTCCCACCATTTACCTGTGCGTTGTACTCGCCAAGCTCCTACTGATGTGAGTTTTGGATAAGACTTTATTTCGATTCGCCAGCCTTGATCGTCGGCTAAATGCCAGTGAAAAGTATTGAATTTGAGCCGGGCGATTTGGTCGATGAATTTCTTGACGTATTCTTTTCCAAAATAATGACGGCTTTCGTCCAACATCACGCCACGCCAACCGTACCTTGGGGCATCAGTGATACTGACAGCTGGGATTTTCCAAGCTACTTTTTGGAGAGAATTATTTTCAATTTGTTTCGGTAATAATTGTAACAAAGTCTGGACGGCATAAAATATTCCTTTGGGGCTATGTGCCTTAACATCAATATACTTAGCCGTAACTTCGAGCGTATATTTGTCGGGCGAAGCCAACATTTTTTCTTCCAAAATAAAGTTGATACTTTTATTGGTATGGAATTTTAGATTCTCAGAAATGCTCAATTTATAACCCGTTGGTGCAGCAATAGTTTCTGTAAAATATTGAGCAATATTCCTGATTTCAGGATTAGAGTTCGGAATATTGATTTTGGTATTTTGGGCAAGGATAAATTCCCCCGTGAGCTTTTGGATAGACTGTGGCTCTGGGATGATGTGGATTTGAGCAAAGATTTTGCTGGTAAAAAGTAGGAGAATTAGGATTGTTTTTTTCATTTTTAGTATGTTGATGGCGAGTTATAAAATCTGAAAAGATATGACTTTCATGGATTCAATTCCATAAAAGTTATACCTTTTATGGAATTGAATCCATGAAAGTCAGTCTATATATTTCGTTTATGGTGCTTGTCATGTTGAACACAGTGAAACATCTAATTTTGTTGAGTTCAGACGGATGTTTCACTGCGTTCAACATGACAAAAATAACGCTTTTCTTTGTCTGAACTGGAATTTATAGGATTTAGGGATTAGCAGGATTATGAAAATGCGTTTCATTTTTGTTCAGATATTTTATAATTTTTTAATCCTCATAATCCATAAATCCTACGAATCTCAGTTCAGACAGATTTACTACATTTTTATCATTTTTCTAATATATTTACCCACAATATCAAACTCCAAATTAACCACATCACCCACTTTTAAGGTATGAAAAATGGTGTTTTCATAAGTATATGGAATAATGGCAACCCTGAAAGTATTTACCCCAGAATTGAAAACCGTCAAGCTCGTTCCGTTGATGCAAATTGACCCCTTTTCGACGGTAACGTTCTCTAAATCAGGGGAATACTCGAAATCATATAACCACGACCCATCTTGTTCGATGATGCTGGTAACAACGCCCGTCTGATCCACGTGTCCTTGTACAATATGCCCATCAAAACGTCCGTGGGCGGGCATACATCTTTCCAAGTTTACTTTATCACCAATTTGTATTTTCCCAATATTTGTCTTTTGTAAAGTTTCGTCAATTGCCGTTACGGAATAGTCATTTCCTTGAACATCAATCACCGTCAAACACACGCCGTTATGGGCGAGGCTTTGGTCGATTTTGAGTTCATTCGTAAAAGGACTCGTGAAGGTAAAAGTAATATTTGTACCTTCTGATTTGGTATTTTTTAATGTGCCGATGGCTTCTATTATTCCTGTAAACATTACGTTAATTTGAAAATTTGTAATCGGGCGGCGAACCGCTTGAAAATTTGATGATGCTATTACCTAAATTTTTTTGATAAAATAAATCTCTCGCAAGTTAATTAGTAAATTTGCTTTTGACAAGACTTTTAAATTTAGTAACAAATACATTTTCAATTTAACAAATTCTCAAATTCTCAAATTAATTTCATGTTCAAAAATAAATTTTTCCTCCTCTCCGTTTCGGCAGTTATTATTGCCATCATTGCTTATTCATTTACTGGAAATGAAGAAGTCAAACCTTCACAAGTTATTGATAATGAATACCTTACATCAATAAAAAATTTACGAAGTGATAAAGACTCTTATCTAAAAAAAGATACTGCATCACCCATTGAAGACCAAGTGAAGTTTATCGGCTTAAAATATTTTGAGGTAAATAGTGCATATAAGATTACAGGAAAAATTGACCGAGTAACTTCTGGACAAACGATAAATATCACGATGTCGGGAGGGGACGTAGAAGAATATGAGGCTTATGGAAATGTCAGTTTTGAAATTGAGGGCGTAAAATGTACCTTAAAAATCTTCAAAACACCCGAAGGCAATTTGTTTTTGCCTTTCAAAGATTTGACTTCTAATAAAGAAACTTACGGAGCTGGGCGATACCTTGATTTTGGGGTAAATGAGGTAACCGATAATCAAATTATGATAGATTTCAATAAAGCCTATCACCCGTATTGTGCTTATAATCAAACGTTTACGTGTCCAGTACCGCCTGCGGAAAATACTTTGAATTTAGCGGTGAAGGCTGGTGAACGGTTGTAGTTTTGAATTACAACTTAGAATCTTTATTTTTACAAAAAACAATAACACTATGATAGCCGTAGCAAGTCTTTCTGAAAGTATCGTTGAGCGTTTGGAAGAGGAACGAGTCATTTCCATACCCGCTTCATTAGGAGAATATTGGGATGTTTTGGAGGAAATGGCTGACGAACCTTACATTCTCGAATATATTAATGGAGAAATTAAAGCAAAAATGAGCCAAGCAAGCGATAACCACGAAACAATTGTCCTCAATATTGGGGCAATTTTAAGAAACATTTATCTCGAAAAAGAGGAATACAAAGCCATGGGAAGTGCCAAGACCGTCTATGTCCCAGATTGCGAAATGGCGTTTAATCCAGATGCTTTGGTGATGAAAGGAGAGTCTCTATTATTTCCAAGAAAACGTAAAGTGGCGGGTATTATCAACCCATATATTTTAGTCGAAATTCATTCTGATTCTACGGAAGAATTTGACATGAAGAAAAAATTGCCTTGTTATAAAAAACTCGATTCCATTCATCAAATTATTTATATCGAACAAAACAAACCTTACATCACGATTTATACTAAAAATCAGAGTATTCAACATTGGTTTAATGATGATTCTGACGATATAAACGGAACAATTAAAATTGATGGAGTAGATGTTTTGATGAAAGATATTTATCATAAAGTGATTTTAGAAAAATAAAAAAGCCTTCTGAAATTGATTTCAGAAGGCTTTTTCTATAAATATCACTTCCCAACATTCTTATAATAATCCGCCAAGAAGGTACGACTTTGGGCGATGAATCCTTGGTTTTGTTCAGTTGCTTCTTTATTGCTTTGGGCTACGTCTGCAAATTTTGAATTAGCTGGAATTTGAATATAATTGTATCTCGCCAACCGCAAGTTTTTCTCCGCTCCTTTCAATAAATTATACATCTCATCCTTTTTGGCGATTGCCATTTTTTCAGCTTCGGGCGTATGAACATTGACCGATGACTTGATGATTTTATTGAAATCCTCCAAAGATTTAAGGGCTAAATTTGAATAATGATAGCCCAGAGCAGCCTTTGCTTCATCGTTTCCTTTATCAAAAATTAAGGCTCTACGATACGAACTAAGCCGTTTTGTTTCATAATCTTGCTTTTCATAGACCTGTAACGTGTCCATAAAACTTATCGTAGCGGGATTGGTCCGTGAGGGCGGGAAACCTTGGTACAATCTAAACTCACGAACAGTAAGCGGTTGATTAGACAATTGCCAAATGGGATCAAAAGGCAAGTGGTCATTCACGAATTTCTTATTGTCTGACAAATAATATTTTTCGTTAAAAGCCTTCACAAAACGACCTTGTTGGCTATCCACATTTCCTGCACTCCAAGTCAAATCCACCAAGTACCAGTTTTTATTAACCTTTACGGCATTCCAAGCGTGCAAATCCTCCGAAAGTTTAAGTTTACCCGTTTCAGGGTCGAGTCCTTTACTGTACCCTGCCAAAAATTCGGCTGTGATATTTGAG
>JAYUOX010000400.1:0-8194 GCA_043760595.1 Cytophagales bacterium | reverse complement strand
AATTACAATTATATCCGAAAATCCTTGGATACCTTACAGTTACGGAATAAAACTTCCTTTAAAAATCGCTATAAAAACCCCAAATTAATGGAAGAATCCGTGAAATATGGCAGAAAAATGGCATCTTACATTTACCAATATTCCAAAACAGACGGTGGACATCGAGTAAGTATGGACGAAACCGCAAGCCGTGATTATCGACACTACAAAGCCCCAGAGGGTTCTTCGTGGGATGATACCAAGACACGGGCAGGCATTTCGGTACAACCTACTTGGGGTAAAAATCGTACATTTATCAAGGGCATTTATGCCCAAACCAAGCCTGCAGACCCCATTCCATTCTCGAAAGAGCCAAATTCAGATTTTTATAAACAGGCAATGGAGTTGTATGAAATCACTCGTGAATTAACTTTTGAGCAAAGATTGATTGCGGAATATTGGCGAGACGATGCCTCCGCAACCTACACGCCAGGCGGACACACGATTCATATTTTGGTAAATGCACTCGAAAAAGAAAAAGCCTCTTTGGATAAATTTGCTTATGCTTATGCCAAAACGGGCATTGCACTGAATGATGCTTTTGTGTGTTGTTGGGAAACAAAATATACTACCAACTGCATCAGACCGATTACGTACATCAAAGAAGTGATTGACAAGCGTTTCAAACCTTCATTTTTTACGCCTCAATTTCCAGAATATACTTCTGGACATTCAACCCAGTGGGGGGCTTCGACGGAGATTTTGACTTCTATTTTTGGAAATGAATACGCTTTTACTGACCAAACGGATTATTTGCGGGATAAATTAGTCCCACGACAATTCAAGAGTTTTGAGGAAGCAGCACAAGAGGCTTCAATGTCAAGAATCTACGGAGGCATCCATTTCCGCCAGGCTTGTGATGTGGGTTTGGAGCAAGGGAAGAGAATTGGGAGGATTGTGAATAAGTTAAATTGGATGAAATAAAATATGGTCTCAATTTTCATTTATAACAAACTCAAAATCAACATTTTACGTAGATATTTCCATAAAACAAACCGTCTGAGAATCGAATAAAACAATTTTACCTGATTGTTGGTCTTGAATTTCAAAACCTCAAACGACCTACAACATGGAAAAATACGCTAAACTGTTGATTTTGTTTCTCATCATATTATCTTAGACTCAGAGAATTATAGCTCCTTTTAATCTTGATAATCTAAGCAAGAATAAGCCCAAACGTGCTTTTGCAAAAGAGCGAATATTGTCTTTATTGATATTACCCGACTTACTCGTAATAATACGGATGCTTCGATTTACGGATTGATGGATTACATTATTCTGGAAAATGCACCAACTTTGGGCGATAGGTACAGTAAAAACCGCTGGTGAGATTTTGAAGTAATAGCACACGAATTGAACCCGCAATGGAATTGGGATTAGACACGGATTTATGTTAATTTTGTTTTAAGAATACTTTTTAAAAATTCTGGTCCGTGTCCAATCCGTTAAATCCGTGTGCCACAAAATGCAAGAAATAAATATTGACCAAGCCACTCAAATTCGTCAAGGCGAAGAACTCAATCGTGAGATTCTTAATGATTATTTAAAATCACAATTGCCTGATTTTGAAGATATTACAGAAATAACACAATTCTCAGGAGGATATTCTAATCTGACGTATTTGGTAAAAACTGAATCGAAAGAGTACGTTTTGCGTCGTCCGCCGTTTGGAGCAAATATCAAATCTGCCCACGACATGGGACGTGAATATAAGGTTCTATCATTATTGAAACCGCATTATCCGAAAGTACCACAACCCCTAATTTTCTGTGAAGATGAATCCGTGATGGGCTGTCAGTTCTACATGATGGAGCGAGTTCAAGGTGTGATTTTCAGAGGAAAAGATGCCATGAATCTCCAAATCCCAGAATCCCAAATGCGACAACTATCTGAAAATCTGATAGATAATTTGTCGGATTTGCATTTATTAGATATTGAAAAAACGGGCTTAGTCAATCTCGGAAAACCCGAAGGTTACGTTCTCCGACAAGTAGAAGGATGGATAGGCAGATACGAAAAATCACAGACCGATGACATTCCTGCGATGATACAAACTGCCGCATGGTTACGAACAAATATGCCTCGCCCGCAAGCCCCTGCATTCTTGCATAATGACTACAAATATGACAATGTTTTACTGAATCCAGATGATTTGACGGAGATTTTGGGGGTTTTAGATTGGGAAATGTCCACCGTGGGCGACCCACTCATGGACTTGGGGGCGAGCCTTGCGTACTGGTGTGAAATGGGCGATGGGGATTTCCTTAAATCATTCAATATCACGTGGTTGGCTGGTAATTTAACCCGAAATGAGGTTGTGGAAAGATACGCTAAAAAGACAGGCAGAGACCTTTCGGACATCTTGTTTTACTACGTTTTTGGGTTGTACAAAAACATCGTAATCATGCAACAAATCTACGCAAGATGGAAAGCTGGATTAACCAAAGACCCTCGTTTTGGAGGATTGATTTATGGGATTCATGAGTTGTCGAAAATGGCGGTGCGGGCAATTGAACGTGGGAGAATTTAACCTTTCTAAATTATCACAACACCCCCAAGCCCCTCATTTCGTGAGCGTCCTTACGGTTTTTCACCATAAATCAAAATACCTATCAAGCATACCGTGCTGTCATGTCTGAGTACATTTTCGTCTAAATTGAGATGGACTTATGCCTTTAATTTGTTTGAAAACTCTACCAAAATACGAAACATTATTAAACCCACAACCAAAACAAATATCCCCAATTTCGTGTCCTTCCAAGAGCATTTTACAAGCCTGGGTGATGCGGTATTCGTTGGTAAAATCCGTGAAAGTTTGATTCAAATTCTTTTTAAAATAATTACAAAAAGCAGGGATGGTTAAGTTGCAAATTTTTGCAACTCGTTGAATATCAATTTCTTGAAAATAATTTTCTTCCACATATTTATACACTTTACCCAAACGCTCTTGGTCTTTTTGGCTAAAATTATAACGAATATCAATTGGATTCAGTAAAATATAGTCCTCTGATTTTGCTAAATTTTGTAAGATATTCAATAGTTCAATCAATCTTTCAAAATGCGATAATTGGAGTAAATTCCTAAATTTTTCGGAGAGAATATTTTTTGTATCTCCTCGAAAACTAATTCCTTGTTTGGCTCGCTCAAATAATTTTTTGATAGCCTCCATTTCGGGTTTTTCAAGGAAATTCACACCCAAAAAATCCTCCGTAAATTGAACTACGATTTCCTCGTGCGTACCCAAAGAGCCGTACCCAAAGCCCCCGTGGGGGAGGTTTGAACCAATCAAGACCAAATCTCCGTCCTCATAATTACTCAAATGATTACCCACGTGTCGCCTGCCTGAACCTTGGAAAACGCACACAATTTCATATTCAGGATGATAGTGGTAATGCCATTTAAAAGTATCGGCTGATACTTGGTGATGCAATAATCTGAACGAACTGCCAGCATCGGGCTGTATGATTTCAAACGCAGTTTTCATTTATAATATTTTAAGAAAATTTATTAATTTGTGGTTATTTTATCTTTAATTATTATTTTATTACTAA
Source organism: Cytophagales bacterium (assembly GCA_043760595.1). Classification (GTDB taxonomy): domain Bacteria; phylum Bacteroidota; class Bacteroidia; order Cytophagales; family Spirosomataceae; genus Arcicella. The sequence continues at coordinate 4,604 of JAYUOX010000400.1, read as the reverse complement.
ATATGCTAATAATAATGTTAATTTAGTATTAGTATTCAATAACATAAGAGTAGGTTTTTATATAATTCTACTCGAAATTTGTAGGACATTAACCATTTTTAGTATTCCAAAGAATACAAATAAGTCATAAAGCGGGCATCAAGTCCGCTTTTTTGGTATCACAAACTTTAGTCTGTAATTTAGCTTTACAGACTAAAGTCTGTGGTAATTTCCAAAAACCACAAAATCCATGAATAATCTGAAAATCAAACTTTCCATTTTTATCAATTATTTCATCTTCGCCATTCTTTTGAATAGCGTTGGAACGGTCATTTTGCAGGTGCAAACCACCTACGGAATCACCGAATCGTCGGCATCGGTTTTGGAGGCTTTCAAAGACTTGAGTATTGCGGCAATGTCGTTTTTTGTGGCTTCGTACATCAGTCGTATAGGTTACAAAAAATCCATGCTTTTGGCGTTAATTATTGTAACGATTGCCTGTATTTCAATGCCTTTAGTCAATCAATTTTGGATGACAAAACTGCTTTTTGGGGCAGTGGGCGTAAGTTTTGCCTTGATTAAGGTATCGGTTTATGGAACGATTGGTTTGGTCGTAAAAGACAAAAATGAACACATCAGTTTGATGAATTTTGTGGAGTCTTTTTTCATGGTAGGCATCCTTTCGGCGGGGTTTATTTTTAGTTTTTTTATGGATGATAATAATCCCAAATCAACCGCTTGGGTCAATGTTTATTATCTTTTGGCAGGGCTTGCGGTGTTGGCTTTTCTGGTTTTATTGACTACCGACATAGACGAATCAAGTATCAAAAATGATACGGACGAGAAGGCAACAGGAGACCTTGAAGAGATGTTCAAATTATTGATTATTCCAATAGTTTTAGTCTTTTTGGCGAGTGCTTTTATCTACGTTTTGATTGAGCAAAGTATTATGAGTTGGTTGCCGACTTTCAACAGTAAAGTCTTACATTTGCCTAATTCTTTGAGCGTACAAATGGCTGGAATCTTAGCAGCATCTACGGCAGTCGGGAGGTTTTTGGCGGGAGTGGTCTTGAAGAAAATGAAATGGCTTACTGTGCTGATTATGTGTGTGTTACTATCGGGTGGGATGGTTTTATTGGCGTTACCATTGGCTCAAAATTTAGGAAATGAAGCCATCACAGGTTGGGGAGATGCCCCCTTGATCGCCTTCATTTTTCCGATGATTGGCTTATTTATTGCCCCTATTTACCCATCTATTAATTCCGTAATTTTGAGTACCTTACCCAAAAATAAACATGGAATTATGTCGGGATTAATCGTGATTTTTTCGGCATTGGGTGGTACGACAGGGTCAATAATCACGGGCTATATTTTTGAACATTTCGGAGGACAAAGTGCTTTCTATTTTTCATTGATTCCTATGACGATTTTGATAATTTGTTTAGTGATTTTTAATAGATTGAGTGAGAAGAAATAAATAACCCATTTTCCAATGCAACATCAACAAAACAACCTTAATAATTTCTATTCATCTGAGCTTTTTAAAGCCGTTCAAATGAGTAATATTTTCCCAGATTCTAAGACTTTTTGCGACTATATTTCGAAGGGTTCATTGAATGAAATTGAGAAAAGATATTTAGAAAATCATCAATCTGCTAATTTTGATTTAAAGCAATTTGTTAATCATAATTTTGCCAAAAATTCTTTATTAACCCTTGATTATCAATCAGATACATCAAAAACTATTGAAAATCATTTGGAGGATTTATGGAAAATCCTCTCTCGTGAACCTACCAAAGCTGATGGTTCGTTTATAGAATTACCATTTCCGTATGTGGTGCCAGGTGGGCGTTTTCAGGAGATGTATTATTGGGATAGCTACTTCACGATTTTGGGTTTGCAAACCAGTGGTAAAATTGATTTAATCGAAAATATTGCGGATAATTTTGCCCACCTCATCGATCAATTTGGGTACATTCCCAACGGTAACCGAACCTATTTTTTAGGTCGTTCACAACCGCCTTTTTTTTCGTTGATTGTAGAAGTTTTGCGAGAAGAAAAAGGGGATAAAATGCTGACGAAATATCTCCCATTTTTAGAGAAAGAATACGCTTTTTGGATGGACGGGAAAGACGACCTTGTTACCCAAAATTCAACAAATAAAAGGTTGGTTTTTTTGAGAAAAGACTATTATCTCAATCGTTACTGGGACGAGTACGACACGCCCCGTCCAGAGTCGTATCGTGAGGATGTAGAATTGTCAAAAACCCTACCAGAACCATCAAAAGGGCTTTTTAGGCACATTAGAGCCGCCGCCGAATCGGGTTGGGATTTTAGTAGTCGTTGGTTGAAAGACGGGCAAAACATGAATACTATTCACACCACTGACATCCTTCCTGTGGACTTAAATTGTCTTCTTTTTAACCTCGAAAAAACCATTTTTAAAGCCCACTTATTGACCGACAATAAGAAGAAAATAGAAGCATCCTATGTCCTGATGTATAATCGAGAAAGGGCTATCAAAAGGTATTTTTACAACGGTGAAAAAAGCTATTATTTTGACTATGATTTCATCGAAAAAAAGCCCACAGAAGTTTATTCTTTGGCGGGTATTTTTCCTTTATTTTTCAATATCACCAAAGTACTGCCAGCAAGGAACATGATTGGTATCATCGAAGAAAAATTCTTGAAAGAAGGCGGATTAGTAACAACCACCGACAACACCAAACAACAATGGGATGCCCCCAACGGTTGGGCTCCGCTGCAATATATTGCCTATAAATCAATGTGGAAATACGGTTTTTTCGATTTGGCAAACACCATCAAATCTCGCTGGATGCAAACCAACGAAAAAGTCTATGCCGAAACAGGCAAAATGACTGAAAAATACAACGTTGAAACCCTAAATATCAATGCTGGCGGTGGTGAATATCCTAACCAGGACGGTTTTGGGTGGACAAATGGGGTTTATTTGAAGTTTTTGAGAGGGTGATTTTTTTATCTTTAAGCTCTGTCATTGCGAACGTAGTGAAGCAAACTTTTTGATTGATGCGAGGGGTTGTTGGGGATTTTCTTTACATTTTATAATTGTCAAGAATTAGGACAAAAGCACGAAAGTCCCCTTCATCAATTTAAGAGGTTGCTTCGTTACCCTCGCAATGACAGCATATTTACAGATTTTTTTTCGGAATTATCTACTTTAAGTCGCAAAGTCCAAAAACCTCACCCCAACCCCTATCTGATGGAGATGGGAGCATTCGTCCTCTTTTTTCTCCCCTCTCTTTTGGAGAGGGGCTGAGGGTAAGGTTCTGCGACTTGAAGTTTATAATTTCGATTTTTTTTACTAATCTGCAACATTCCTCTCAATATTCCCATCTTTCAATAAATGTTAAATTTTGTTAATGAAATACCAAACAACTAAAATAATAGTTAGCTTTGTTTCGTTATCAAAAAGTAAAAATCTATTTTTCTACGAAATACATTTTTTTACTATCATTTCCCCAAATCAACCACATCATTAAAACAGTATCTATCGGAATTATTCCGTGTTTTAACTATTTGTTTACCTCATTTTACCAAAACTCTATCACCATGCGTAAAGTCTCCATTTTCCTATTTTTTATGTTTTTCTGTGTAACTATTTTTGCACAAAATCCTGTCCGAGTAACCATTAAAGGCATTATTAAAGATACTTCGTCCAACGTGATGGGCGGGGCAACGGTCATGCTTTTAACACCCAAAGACTCGGCTCTCGTCAATTTTTCGAGGGCAAATGACAAAGGCGTTTTCGAGTTCCGAAGCGTTAAAAATTCCAATTACATCTTGAAGGTTTCGTATGTGGGTTTTCTACCTTTCCAGCAAATTTTAGTCCCCTCCCCTACTGAAATTGTGGATTTAGGAAATATCGGTATCAAACCTATTTCCAAAGAATTATTGGAAGTGGTCGTGAAAACCGCACGAGCCCCATTGACCATCAAAGGTGATACCATCGAATACGATGCACGCTCGTTCAAAGTCCCTGCGGGGTCATCTGTGGAGGATTTATTGAGACGATTGCCAGGGATGGAAATTGATGCACAGGGTAATATCAAAGCACAAGGTAAGGACGTAAAAAAAGTTCTGGTGGATGGTAAGACCTTCTTCGGCGATGACCCAAAAGCCGCAACCAAGAATCTGGGGGCAGAAACTATCTCGAAAGTACAGGTTTTTAATGATAAATCTGAACAAGCCAAACTCACAGGAATTGACGATGGTAAAAAGGAAAAAGCCATCAATCTTGAACTGAAAGAAGAATACAAAAAAGGAGCATTCGGCAAAATCACGGGGGCAGTCGGGACGGATTCACGGATGGCAGCTCGTGGGAATTACAATAAATTTAACAAAACCAGTCAGTTTTCGATTTTGGGATATGGAAATAATATCAACGAAACGGGAGTGAGTTGGGGTGATTATGGTGAATTTAAAGGAAATAATGCTTTTAATAATAACGATAATGGCGACTTTGGTTTTGGTGGAGGAAATCGTTATTATTATTCGAGTAATGATGGAATTATGAACAATTTTGACGGTAGAGGATTTACAAACAATGGTGGGGGAGGAGTGAATTACAATTTTGATAACAAGAA
>JAYUOX010000399.1:0-8209 GCA_043760595.1 Cytophagales bacterium | reverse complement strand
CATCGGTCTGAAGGTCGGTGTTTTGGTCAATGGTTGAAACTCTTGCGTATCCGATTAGCATAAAATTTAGGGTCGAATGGTTTTTAGGATAAAAGTGTAAAAATACTCATTTATGGTTAAACTTATTTTACTTTGATTTATTAACCTTATTATTTAACCCTAAATGTAATGATTTTCTATTAATTTGACGGCGTTTTAAAAAGTAAAGAAAATGACCGTTTGGTTCACTCTCCCTTGAATCAGTTGATTCACTTCTTGATTAACTTCTTGATTAACTTCTTGATTCACTTCTTGATTCACTTCTGATTCAGCTGATTCACCTCTTGATTCACTCCTGATTCAGTTAATTCACGTCTTGGTTCACTCCTGATTCAGTTGATTCATATCTTGATTCACTTCTGATTCAGTTGATTCACTTCTTGATTCACTGGTTCTGATTCACCTGATTCACTTAGTCTGATTCACTTGATTCAGTTGATTCTGATTCAGAATCGGCTGAATCACTGGTTTTGATTCACTTGATTCACCTGGTTCACTTAGTCTGATTCACCTGGTTCACTTGATTCACTTGGTTTGATTCACTTGCTTGATTCACTTGGTTCCGATTCACGTGAATCAGTTGATTCTGCTGTGGAATCGGCTGATTCACTTGGTTTGATTCACTTGATTCACTTGGTCTGATTCACCTGATTCACTTGACCTGATTCCCCTAAATCCCGTGGTTCTGATTCACGTGAGTCAGTTGATTCTTGACCCAAGATTCGGCTGAATTTTACGGAATCTTGGACGGTTGAATCTTCGGTTATCGAATTCTCCAAAATTCGGCTGAATCTTGCGGAATCTTGAAGATTCGGCTGATTCTTGGCTCCAAGATTTGGCTGATTCTTGACCCAAGATTCGGCTGATTCTTGGACTATAGATTCTACGTTATGGCTGAAATTCAAAAACATTGAGTCGTAAAGTTTCACTACTCAATACCTACAATCTCTAACCCCTAAAAAGGTACAGCGGTACTGTATTTTTATGATAGCAAAAATTAAAAAAAGTGTTGATAAAAAATACCCATAATTGGGCTGAAATTACCATTTGGGCCTAAAATAAATTAAGGCTTGTAACTTACTGATTATCAATACTTTGAGGTAGTTTTATTTCTAATGGTTTTTGATAATTCCAAGCCTTTAATTTCTCCAGGTTAAAACGTAACGCTTTGTCATTTAGCAAGTTGCGGTACACCGCCCGAGTTAAGTCATACTCCCAAATGAAGTTGATGGGCTGAGTTCACCACTTGGGCCTAAAATAAAATAGCCTTAAATCTTATGTCTAATGAAATCTTGATAGGTAAGAATAAATGAATTTTTGATGTATGAGATTGAAAATAGATATTACAGATGAGTTTATGAGATATTTTTTATAATATCGTGAAATACACGTTTAGTAAGACTTTTTTGTAAGTTATTGATAATAAATAGATTACAAGCCTTATTTTACTTTAGGCCCAAATGGTGATTACAGTCGAATATTGGGTATTAATTAACAATCCATAATTTCACGATGATTTACGCATAGGGTGCATCAAAAAGTGTGGGGAAAATGTTAGTAGGGCTTCTGAAATAAAAAAATTAATCGTTCAATTGACTAACTAAAAAGATGAATAAAAATTTTGATTGAGATTGCCCCATACTTTTTGATACACTCCCTTATTGTAGTATTAAACGCATCAATCTTAATGATTTGGTGGCAGTTTTGATTCGAGACTTTATTGAGCAGTAAAACACCGATAAAACGTTTACACACACTTCTATTTCTGAAAACGCTGTAAATAGCATTCAAGTATCTGGTTTACAGACGTTTACAAATGTAAACACCATTGTGAACAATTCTGTTTACAGCTGTTTACAGCATAATTCTCAAAAAACGGTCAATTTTGTAAACAGACAAAAAGCCCTCGAAAACATCGGTAAAATGCTGGTAAAAGAGATGCTTTCAGTTCAGCTATGTAGCAATGCTGAAAAGGGGATTGATTGTGTGTATATTCTGACGAAGAACCAATTTGCTCCGCATTTCTCAGTAGTTTCCCTGTGGGATTTGACTACCATGGGATTGTCCTTTTTATCATATTCAATCATTACGAGAATCAACCACACGGTACGTTGAATTTTCTATTTGGTCTTCACTGAAATGCTCAAACAAAATTTGGTAGAGTAATAGACCCTCTAACTGCGGAGACATCGTGGTTGAGTGGTTTACGGCATAATCAATCATCGTTTTAAGCATAGCTTCATAGATGAACCAAAAGCATCTCTTTTACCAGCATTTTACCGATGTTTTTGAAGGCTTTGTCTCTGTTTGCAGAAATGACCGTTTTTTGGGAATTGTGCTGTATGCGGCTGTTTGCATTACCGTTTGCAAAGCTGTTTGCGTTTGCAAACGCCTGTATGCCAGATAGTTGAGTACCGTTTGCGGTATTTTCTAAAAGAGGAGTGTCTGTATGCACCAATCGGTGCTTTACAACGCAAGATAAATAGATAAGCTATATTTTTTTGAAGGGGAAAAATAGGAATTACATAAAATTGACTAAACATAACTTCAATTATACAACTTTCCATATGCTACTGATTTTACTTGACACATAAACGTTAAGTACATGAATATCAAGGAGTTGAAAATGTTTATTCACGAGTATCATTGTACAAAAGATTCAATTTTTTCATTAACCTTTCAGTTAAACTGGTATTATCCGTGATGATATTGACTGAACCAGTCATCTGTGGCTTGTATGGAATTTGTTTTTTTAAAGAACTCGTGAGTCCATTTTTTAAAGCTATTTGAACCGTATAAGTATTTTGATTTGTGGCTGAGAAAATTTTAGAAACAATACCAGTTATTTTTCCGAAATCATTGGCTGAATAACTATCAAGAGAAACCAAAACCTTTTGTCCGACCTTCAATTTCCCAGCATTGAGCGAAGGTATGGTTGTTAGTCCGATGTAAATATTCTGTTGAGGTACGACCAAAAATAACGGATCTCCCATTTTGATGTACTGATTTTCGGTTAAATTTTGAATATATTTCAGTCGTCCGTTTGTGTAGGCTTTGACAATATAATTTTTTTGCCAATTAACAATTGCATTTGTGAGATTACTCTTTTTTTGAAAAATACTTTGCTCTAATGCTTTCTGACGTATCCTAAACTCATTGTTAAGGTCTAATTTCTGACGTTTTAAGTCTGTAATAGCTATATTTGTTTGAACAATATTCCTTCTTAAGTTGATAAATTCTTGTTGTTTTCGGCTTAATTCGTCTTGTTTTTCCTGATAATCTAAGGGTGAAATTACTTTCTCCTCGAACAGTTTTTTAAAAATATTCTTCTTCTTCACCGCATTTTCCATATCCTTTTCAGACATTTTCAATACTTCATAATTTATAACTGATAAGTCAGCCTGATTTTTGATTTGATTTTCAACACTTCTTATTTTTTCAACAAAAAATGGGTTTTGAGTTAATTCTTGATATTGCTTTAAATCGCTAATTAATTGGGAATATTCAGCTTGAAAATCTCCCAAATTTAGAGAATCTTGAAATTTTGATAGGTTTATTTGAAGACCTTTTGAATTATTCTTAATTGAATTTATAGCATTTTTTAAGATTGTTACATCCGACCCATTTGCAGGGCTTTCAACTGCCGCTATCACATCGCCAATACTTACGAATGAATCGTCTTTTACTATAATTTTCTCTAATCGTCCCGAAACTTTATTGATAATTGTAACGGTTGGATTTAGCGTAGTAATGGTGATTTGCCCAGACAAAGTTTCAGGGTATCTAATTACAGTTGCCAGTAATAAAATGATGGTAATGATAAGAAAAATTACTGTAATTCCCCACTTTATGAGCCACGTAGGCGTATAAGACATAAAATCAATTATCTCCTCCGAACGTATTTCTATGTCGTTTTCCTTTACCATTTATGAAGTAACAGTTTTTGCATCTAACTCTAATTGATTCTTTACCAAATTATAATAAAAACCTTGTTGCTCTACTAAGGTTTCGTGATTACCAATCTCAACTACTTTTCCTTCCTCCAAAACGATAATGTTATCTGCATTTTTCACCGTACTTAAACGGTGGGCAATGATAACTGATGTTCTATTTTTAAGAAATTCATTTAGATTTTCAATAATTACTTTTTCATTATTGGCATCCAAAGCAGATGTTGCTTCATCAAAAAATATTAATTGAGGATTTTTGTAAATAGCTCTTGCAATCAAAATTCTCTGTTTTTGACCTGTACTTAACCCTACACCTTCTGCTCCAATTTTGGTATTGTATCTTGCGGGCAGTTGTTCAATAAAATCTTGAATATTAGCAATATTGACAGCATATAATAGTTTCTTTTTATCAACAATTGTTTCTCCAACAGCTATATTGTTGGCAATGGTATCGTTAAAAATAAAACCTTCTTGCATAACCACACCACATGAATTTCGCCAGATATGTTGTGGAATATCATTGAGATTAGTATTCCCCATTTTTAGAGTCCCTTCATTGACGGGGTAAAATTTGAGTAATATTTTCATCATTGTGGTTTTTCCACTTCCACTACTTCCCACAATTGCTGTTGTTTTATTAGCGGGAATCATGAATGATAATTCTTCAATAGCATCATTTAAAGCTCCTGGGTAACGATAACTCACTTTATCAAAAACGATATCGGCAGAATAATCAATATCATCCAAAGAAATCATTTGGTCTTCGGGAGTTTCTTCTGATTTCATATCATGGACTTCATTGATTCTCGCTAAACTGATTTTTGCATCTTGAAAAGTCTGTAAAAAACCGATGAATTGTTGAATTGGTGAATTTAATTGCCCAACAATATAGGATGTCGAAAGCATCATACCAATCGTCAATTTACCATCAATCACCATTTTTGCGGTGATAATTGAAATGAGAATATTCTGTAATTGTCCTAACAGAATAGCACCCGTACTTTGAAATTGAGAAAGGGTTGTGCTTTGAAGTGTAAGCCTAAATTTACGTGCTTGGATGTATTCCCAACCCCAACGTTTTTGACGTTCTGCGTTATTGAGTTTAATATCCTGCATTCCGTTGATTAGTTCAATGACTTTATTTTGGTCTTGACTCATTTGAGAAAACCGCTTGTAGTCAAGTTCTTCCCGTTTTTTAAAAAATAATAAAGTCCAAGTGATGTAAGCAAAACTGAAAAGGATAAAAATTCCAAAAATAGTAGTGCTGTAAGTTGCCAAAACGAAACCAAAGATGATTACATTAAAGAAAGAGAATAAAATGTTGAGCGTAGAACTGGTCAGGAGGCTTTCGATTCGATGATGGTCGTTTATTTTTTGCATAATATCTCCCGTATGTTTTGCATCAAAATAAGCAATGGGGAGTTTCATTAATTTAATAAAAAAATCAGAAAGCATGGCTAAATTGACCCTCGCACTTACGTGAAGCAATATCCAACTGCGGATTATTTCGATGGAAGTTGAACCTAAAAATAAGAATAATTGGGCAAAAAGAATCAGGTAAATGAAGTTTATATCTTGATTTTGAATCCCAACGTCCACAATACTTTGTGTCAGAAAAGGAACGATTAGTTGCAAAAGACTACCCGCCAAAAGTCCAATGAAAAGTTGGAGCATGAGCCGCTTGAAAGGGCTCAAATAACGAAATAAATAACCAATATTTCGAGATTGTGTATCTTCAAATTCAGTATTGTAGAAATCAGGAGAAGGTTCTACTGCCAATCCAATGCCTTCCTCAACATCAAGTCCAAGATTGCTACCGGTCCAACTATGGATAAATTCTTTGGGTGTGTATTCAATCAACCCAAAAGAAGGGTCAGAAATCCAAACCTTATTTTTTGTGATTTTATAAACAACTACGTAATGTTTTTTATTCCAGTGAACAAGGCAAGGCAAGGGTATTTCTTCCAATAATTGATTGTAACTTATCTTTACGCCTAAAGTCCTGTAACCCAAATCTTCAGCCCCACCTGCCAACCCCAAAAGTGAGCTGCCTATTCTGGTAGTTTCACAAAGTGTCCGAATTTGAGCTAATGGAATGTTTTTTCCGTAGTGTTTAGAAATGATTTTTAAACAGGTTGGACCGCAGTCCATTTCATCGTGTTGTATATATGATGGAAATTTTGCCAATTTCTGAGGGATATTTTATTCAAGATTTATTTTGATTGGGCAACTTCTGAACGGTAAAAATGCCAAAGTAAATGATACTGAATCATTTCCATTCGCCTTTGATTAGTAATAAATAAACGATTCATAAACATGTGAATATAACTACCCAATAAATCATTCAGTTTTACTTCGAGAGGCTCAGTCTCTAAAATAGCTTTTGCAATTTCATTAATCTGGTCTCCGAATTGATGCAAAATATGAAATGCCTCTTTGAAATCATCATCAAGCAAATGCTCACTATTAATACAGTTTGAAAGTAACAAACGCTCTTTTCTGAATCGGTCACCTAATTGTTTTTTAAGGTCAATATTCATGTTAAAGTCTTTACCGAAGCCTTCAGATAGATTTTCTAAGAGTTCTTTTTTTGCTTTCAAATCAAAATTGAAACTATTCAAGAGCATATCAATACCCTTTAGCCCAAAAAACCAACGAATTTCAGCTTCACGCTCTTCGTTTCCATTATCAAAGAGTTCAATAAGTTGTAGTATTTGTTCACTATTTGCATTAAATAATTTTTCTGCAATTTCGATGGTGGAAGAGCCGTATCGTTCTAATTCTCGGTTGTAAGAGTCTATTTGAAGTTTCCAAATGAGTTTATTTTCTAAGAAATAAGAACAACTCTCTTTTAAAATTTGGGTAACATCAGAAATATAAGACGTATTTTTTAGTTTAAATCGGAGCCTTAAATGCCCTTTGGGATCGGAATAACGAATAAAAAACCAATTTTCGACGATGTCTCTACGTTTAAGTTCATCTAAGGCGGTTCTTAAACCATACTGTAAAAATTGGTCAGCGGTTTTTATGCCACAATAAACCTTAAAATACAACCATTCCTCCCCTACAACAAAAGTTCTTTTTGTATTATTATTTAAAATGTTTTGGGGCGATTGAAATAAAACATCCCTCTCTGTTAGTTTCTCTTTTCGGTGAAAAGCAAAAACGAACTGATTGACGTAACTGTTTCCTTGGGAATCTGACACAAAACAGTTTTTCTGGGTAAATAAAAACTCCGTCAATTGAAGCGATTCCCTCTTTTTGATTGTGTTTAAAAAAGTTTTTATACTCAAAAGGTTATTCAAATCTATCAATAATTCATTATCAGAATCAGACAACTGAATATACTGGGGCATATTCCAAAGCTTTTTCCAATCTGAAATACTTTCGTTTAAACTTTGAATGTCCTGAGTTTTTAGTAAGTCCTCAAAGTCTTTTTTACGTAAAACCCATTTAGCGGGCGATATAATCGTTTTTTTATACGTCACTCTCGGTAAAAACTGATAGGCAGCCTCCAAATATCCCCAACTAAACCCAATGCCGCCTCGTAGATGTTGCGTTTGTAAATCACACAAAAAATTATACATCGGCAAGGAATTATATCCAAAATTATGAGCATTTGTAAGCCGAGGAATAATAATTTTATTCAATTTTTTTGACCGAAGAATTACGTTACTTCCCCTCACTGAAACATATAAATCCTCTGGAAGTATCTGAAAATCAGCTGATACTGATGGTTTTGCTAAGTATGAAATTTCATATTCACGAAGGGTTGTTCGCATTAAAATATTCCCCGTTCTTGATTCTGGCAAGTGAACTATCTCCGCAATGATGGAATCAGTCGGTTTTAGTCTTTCCTCTTTTTCGACAATGTCTTTTACCAATTGCTCAATCTTTTGCCCTGCATGACTGAACCTCCCCAAAAGATTTCCAGCACCTGATCCGCCAGTTCCTGAAAAAATGGATTTCACTTGACCTTCTTCTTCAATGAGTTCAACCATGAAGGCGATGGTATCTGGTTGGTCGGTCCAATTTTCTTTGAAATCCTTAAAGTCATCGTCGGTTAGTGTTATGGCTTGTGTTTTTTCTGTCCGAGAGATTAATATTTTCTCTAATAAAATTTCAGAAACCCTATTCCACGAAATCATATTTTGCTCCTGTGGTTCAGATGCTTGCAAGTAGCCTATGCCCGTTTCCACGTCCAGAGCAAACAAAAGGGG
>JAYUOX010000398.1:0-8213 GCA_043760595.1 Cytophagales bacterium | reverse complement strand
TTTGGCGTGGGCTTTGATGACTTCCAAGGCTAATGGTTCATCGTCGATGGCTATGGCTTTTAGCATTTTGAGTAGAACAGGTTTCCAACCTGTTTATAATTTTTAATATTATGTTAGAGCAACAGGTTGGAAACCTGTTCTACAATTTCACTTCCAAATTCACCTCAAAAACATTATCCGATGAACTCGTACTAAGTTGATAAGCCGTTGGATAATACAAATCTAAACGGCGTTTGGTATTGTCTAATCCTGTTCCAGTTCCTACTTCCAATTTATCATCGGTTTTGATAATACTGTTCTTACAAACGAAGCTAAGTTGTTGATTTTCAATACGAAAACTCATTTCTATAAAGCATTCTTCGGTAGTACTGATGCCATATTTAAAGGCATTTTCGAGGTATGGAATCACTAAAAGTGGAGCAATCATCGTTGGGTTTTCGTCCCAAAAAATTTCGGTTACAATCCTGATATTAGGACGATTAGGAATTCGCATTTTGTTTAATTCGATATAATCATTTAGAAAACGAATCTCTTTTTCAACGTCAATTCTTTCATTTTTTGTGCCTTCCACCACGTGCCGCATAATGCTTGACAGTTGTAGAATTCCCTCGGAAGTTTTGGGGCTATCCTCCACAATGGCAGAACCATAGAGATTATTCAAGACATTAAATAAAAAATGAGGATTAATTTGTGCCTTCAAAGCCATTAGTTCCGCTTGGGATTTTTGGACGATTAATTGGGTTTGGATTTTGGTGTTTGTTATGAAGTTTTTTACTAAACTATAAGCTATGATTAACACAAAGCTAAGAGCTACACTAAAAGTTGCATACAAGTCTCTATAACCTGATAACGTAAGTTTACTATTTGAATCAATAAACGCATTATTTTTATCAAAAATCCAACTTAATCCAATTTGACCTAAATTAAAAAAGACGAGTAGCCAAAATATGAAGGCAAGAATATTTCGTAACTTATTTTTTTGAAGAATATATTTAAAAAAAATACGGTAGAATAATTCACCAAAAAGATATACGCACAAACTAATAAATCCTAAGGCACATAGCGAGATTAAACTGAATTCAATAAAGATTTCAAATGAATTCATCTCTTCAAAAGAGTTTTTAGCACCAGCCCCTTTATTCCATCCAGACCAAACATCATTTACAAAATCATTCCCAGCTATTAAACCAAAAGAGATTATCCCTGCAATTAATATTAACCAATCTTTATTTGTAATTATCCATTTTGAGATTCTATTTGTAATATTAGCGAGTTCCATATCTGCAAAATTAAGTATTTTGAATTGTTTAATAATTCAAAATTGCCTGGAAGTTTTTGGGGATAAAAAAGGATGTGATGATGTGGGTGGAGTTTGGGATGAAGTTGGGGTTTGGTGGGATTTGATACTCTAAAATATTCTACATAGTTTTGCAAGAAAAAATACTTACTCCACTATCAAATGCAATCATTAAATTTTTTGTTCTGGAACACTAACCGAAAACCACTCATCAAAGAAATAGCCAATATTGCCAAACACAACAATATTGACGTTATTTTGCTTGCAGAACATAATTTGAATGATGCTGATTTGCTTTTAGAATTGAATTTAGAAAATCTTAATTATGAAATCCCAAGCCTAATTTTCAAAAATAGTAAAATTAAAATAATTACAAAATTTAGTACTGATTTAGTTATTCCCGTTGCTGATGAAAAGGATAATAGATATACTTCTTTCAAGATAAAAATCAGTGATTCGGAGGAAATACTGGTATTTGGAATTCATTTTCCTGATAATAGAAATAATAAAAGCGAAAGTATTACCGCTTATGCAGGAGAAGTGGCAAGGGCAATTAAGAGTATTGAAAAAGAGAAAAACCTATTCAAAACAGTTGTTATCGGCGATTTTAATATGAATCCTTATGATAAAGGAATGGTAGATGCTTCCAGTTTTCATGCTATTATGGATAGTGAAATTGCAAAAAAAGGTTCAAGAATCGTATCAAATAAAAAATATGACTATTTTTATAACCCGATGTGGAGTTTACAAGGGGACATCGGCAATGACGTATCTGGGAGTTATTTTTACAAAAATGCAGAATTAGTGAATTATCATTGGAATGTTTTTGACCAAGTCTTGATAAGACCACTATTAATTGATAATTTTGATAAAAACAGTTTGAAATTTATTGATTCTGATGGCGTTAAAAGCCTTTTAAAGAAAAGCGGATTACCAAACGAAAAATATTCCGACCATTTACCGTTGATGTTCACCTTAAATTTTTCATAAAATGACAATCAAAACACAAAATCTTTGGCCCGATTTTTTATTTGACGAAACAGTCAGAAGTCCTAAAAATATATTAGAAGAACAAGCCCATTTTTTAGCAAAAATGACTAAAAATGTATTGACTGCAAGTGTAAGAACTGAGTCAATCGAAAATGGTGAAATAAGAAATATATTCCAAATTATTGCACCAAAACTTGATGGTTATAGATATACACTCTTTACTATCGTTCAAAAGAGTATTAATCCTTTTCCGTGCAAAATAGATGGAGAAAAAAGCTATTCAATTAAAAACGAAGAGAGTCTTGTCGAAAAATTGAAATCAATATTAGGTAGTGGTGAAACGAAACGAATTATTAGTATTCTAATTTCTCAGAGTGTTGAAAATTCAAAGAAGCAACATTACTCTTTCGCATAACATAACGGAATTTAAAGTAAAAACCCTCTAAAAATCAATTTTAGAGGGTTTTTACTTTAAATTAAATTCCCTACAAAGCCCCGCCAATAATCTCCTCCACCACACTCGGGTCAAGCAAAGTTGAAGTATCGCCAATATTAGCCGTTTCGCCCTCAGCAACTTTTCTCAAAATCCTCCGCATAATTTTGCCCGAACGAGTTTTTGGTAAACCACTGACAAACTGAATTTTATCAGGTTTGGCAATCGGTCCAATTAAACGAGTTACCGTTACGAGAATGTCTTTGCGAATCAAATCGTTGTCTTCCATTTGCTTATCACAAATCACGTAGGCGTAAATTCCTTGTCCTTTGATGTCGTGCGGATAACCCACCACGGCAGATTCAATCACGCCTAAGTGCATATTGATGGCATTTTCAACCTCCGCCGTGCCAATTCTATGTCCCGAAACGTTCATGACATCATCAACTCTACCCGTGATTCGGTAATATCCATCTTCGTCACGCATACAACCGTCACCCGTGAAATATAGGTTTTTGTAGGTTGAAAAATACGTTTGAATGCAACGTTCATGGTCGCCATAAGTAGTTCTGATAATCCCGGGCCAAGGGAATTTAATGCAAAGATTTCCCGATACACCATTGCCCAAAATCTCATTACCCGCTTCATCCACCAACATCGGTTGAACGCCTGGCAATGGCAAAGTTGCGTAAGCTGGTTTGGTCTTGGTAACACCCGCAATTGGCGAAATCATAATACCGCCCGTTTCAGTTTGCCACCACGTATCCACAATCGGACATTTGCCTTTTCCAATGTTTTCATCATACCAATGCCATGCTTCTTCGTTGATTGGTTCACCCACAGAACCCAAGGTTTTCAATGAGCTAAGGTCATTATTATCCACGAATTGCTTACCAAAACTCATCAACGAACGGATGGCGGTTGGTGCCGTATAAAGTATATCAACTTTGTGTTTATCAATCACATCCCAGAAACGTCCAGCATCGGGATAAGTTGGAATTCCTTCAAATATCAAGGTGGTTGCACCCTGACAAAGCGGTCCGTAAACGATGTACGAATGTCCCGTTATCCAACCAATATCCGCCGTACAAAAATGCACTTGTTCGGGTTGGTATTGGAACACATTAGCGAAGGTGTAAGTGGCATAAACCATGTAGCCTCCGCAAGTATGCACAACGCCTTTGGGCTTGCCCGTTGAGCCAGAAGTGTAAAGGATAAAAAGCATATCTTCGGCATCCATTTCTTCGGCTGGACAATCGGATGAGACGGTTTTTACTTCATTTTCCCACCATACATCACGACCTTTAATCATCGAAACTGGCGTGCGAGTACGAGTAGAAACAATCACTTTTTGCACCGACGGACACTGAACCAAAGCATCATCCACGGTTGATTTCAAGGCAATTTCTTTGTTTCCTCTGAACGAACCATCGGACGTAATGACGATATTACATTGTGCATCGTTGATACGGTCGGCAATAGATTGAGCCGAGAAACCACCAAAAACTACCGAGTGTATTGCTCCAATTCTGGCACAAGCCAACACGGCAATTGCCAACTCAGGAATCATGGGCATATAGATACAAATTCTATCACCTTTTTTGGCTCCATGCTTTTTCAAGACATTGGCAAATTGACATACTTTTTGATGTAACATCTTGTAGGTCAACGTGATAGATTCTTCTTCGGGATCGTTAGGTTCCCAAACAATAGCGGCTTGGTCACCACGAGTTGCGAGGTGACGGTCGAGGGCATTTTCGGTAATATTCATTTTACCACCGACAAACCACTTCGTATTTGCCGTAGCGAAGTCCCATTCAAGGGTCTTTTTCCAAGGTTTCCGCCATTGAAAATTCTGAGCCACTTCCGCCCAAAATCCTTCGGGGTCAGTGATTGATTGGTTATATACTTCTTGGTATTGGGCGAAGGAGGATATTTGTTGGATCATTTTTTTGTTGTTGGGGAATATTGGATAATTGTCTAAATGGGATTGTGAAATAAAAAAATAATACCTTGAAACGTACTTTTGATTATACTTACTTTTAAATGATAAAATACTCACGTTTTTTATTTTTTCAATATAAGTCTGTACTATTGTTAGAGAGCAATAAAAAAGAGTAAATTGAACAAGATATTATTAGATTTGCTATTCGTCCAATGATATGTTAAATGTTTTACAAAGATGTATGAATTTAGGGAATGTGAATTAATATTTGACGATAAAGACAAAGAGCAAATGTTAGAATCATCAAATGTACCTTTTAAGCCTCTTTTGGTAATAGTCTTAGTATTGTGGGTTTTGCTATTAATAATTGCACCTAAAAATGGGCTTCTAATTGGAGTACTTACAGTTTTTTCAGTTTTTATTCTTTTTTTTCCATTAATAATTAGTGCTGTTTCAAAAGGTGCATTGGAAGATAATAAAAAAATTATCAGAAGGGGAATATTGACTGAGAAAAAGAAAGATCTTAATGTAAACTCCTCCTCTGATTATTATTGGTATTTATCCGATAAAAAAGATATAATCCATAGAGATTATGATTCTTTCAACAATGCGGAAATAAATGATTTCATAGAAATTTCAAGAACACGTCATGGAGATTTGATACTTCACATTAAAAAAATAAGGTCTCAAAGATTGAATTATTCCAAAATAGAAGACAGTGATTGGGAAATTATTACTTGAAATATCATATTTACTTGGGTGATAAAATCTCCTTTTGCCTCTGTTCACTTGGTTGGTAAACTCATGTCGTTGCGAGGTACGAAGCAATCTGTTGGATTGATGCAATTGAGTTTAAATACCCATGCCCGTAAGCTAAAAGATTGTTTCATGCCTCGCAATGGCAAAGTGCATAGTTTTGTACATTTCTCTTGACAAATCACGTAAATATTCATAAATTTACATCATAACAAAGACGTTTAGGACGTTAGGAGGAAGGATAACATCAGTTAGGCATTCGCTCGTTGTTACAAAAAGAACGGTCAGAAATGTCGGTTCTTTTTTATTATCCTCATTGAATTTAAGGCTAACTGTTTCTTTCCTGTTCGTACTTCTTTGATAATGATATACTTATCTTCTATCATTTTTTGAAACTGAAAAACATCTTTTCCTAACTTGTTCTTACCATCGTAAAATACTAAATCAGGATTCTCCAATACTTCCAAAATAAGCATAAAATCCTTATCAGTTACTGCAATTTGCCCTTTTGGCGTTTCTATCTCTGGAATACTATGGTTTTTAATAATATGTTTTATCGCATAAACGTCTATTGAATATTTGTAACTATCAATAGAAAGTCCTGATTGTTCGCTCAATAAATTTGCCATTTCAGAAGGAATTTCTCCCAAAATCATAACCTTGTTCTTATTCTCTCCTTCTGTTTTTGCTAATTTCAATAATTCGTCTAACTCGTTCATTGTTAGTGGTTTTGTTTTGGATTAAAGTCTACTCATTAGCATTAACTCGTATTTTGGATTGATGCAATTGAGTTTAAATGTCTTTGCCCGTAAGCTAACAGATTGGTTTAATTAATTTTATATGCCTTTGCTCATGAGCTAAAAGATTGCTTCGTGCCTCGCAATGACAAACTGGATGATATTAATTAGAATTCTAAACCAAACTCAGTCCACTTCTCATCTCAACCCCTTCTTATCCTCCAAAAACGTCCCAGCATTCAAGGCTGAAACTACTTTCTTGCCCGTTTTTGCTTCTAATTCTTTTCGTGCATTTCCTGCAATATCTCCACCTTGTTTGGCTACTTTTTTGCTTTCTTCAAAATTATTCGGATTTACTGCCTGTGAAATATCTTTGGTTGATGCCTCCGCTAACATATTTAAAATTAGCTCGGTATTGGTCATATTGTCTCGTAGATTTTCTTTTTTCAAGCCTTTTAAAGTTTTGTATTCTTTGGTATTTTTGCCCGACCAACTTTTAGTAATAATGTCGGTTAATGTGGCAAATTGTTGTCCTTCTTTTAGCCCAAGTCTTTGCCATTCATCAGTTAGTTCTTTGCGTATTTCTATGCCTTTTAGGCGTTGATTTATCCAACTTTCGCTATATCCCAAGTTCAAATATTGTTGCAATGCTCTATCAATACTCAATTCGGGATCTTGCATTTCGTCTATTCTTTCACTGGCAACCTGTGCTAACCATAGTTTAAATGGCTCGGCTTTGGGTGATGGAATTGATTGTATTAAACGGAAAAGCTGTTCAGTGTCGGCTACATCCGTTAGTCGCATTTTCCCATCTGGGGCAACCATTTTCAACTGTCCGATTTTTTCGGACAGTTCACTGCCTTCTTTTTTTAGTTTGCTTTTTAAATCGCCCCAATATTTTCTTGGGCGGTCTGTGCCTGTTAGCACTTCTATCACATTAATGATAGAAACATACCATTTTTCTTGTTCAGCATCCCAAACAGTGCGGACTTGTTGGTTTTCAAATAATTTAATGTTGCTCATTGTGGATTTATTTAATTCTGATTGCTTTTATAATCACAAATATAAACGCCATTCAATCACAATCCAATCCAATTTTTCCAAGCATAAAACGTAGTGTAAAATTACCATCAAAATCACCCCAATCTATCCATTTCCAAAACTATTTCGCTAAATTAATATATCCATTCACGCTAAATTATTATACAATATTTCCAATCTTTCTTATCAGTAAATATTGCTTGATTTCTTCCAAAATTAAAGGGTCGTCAATGGTGGAAGGAACAGTAAATTGTTCCCCATCAGTCAATTGACGAATTACTTTTCTAAGGATTTTTCCTGAACGAGTTTTGGGTAAACGTTTAACTAAAATTGTGTTTCGATAAAAGGCAACAGCTCCTATTCTGTCACGTATGAGGGCAATTGTTTCATTTTCAAGACTTAATTCATCAATCGCTTGACCGTCTTTTAGTATCACAAAACCAACGGGTCTTTGTCCTCGTAATTCATCCGCAATGCCCACTACTGCACACTCCGCCACCGCTGGATGTGAAGCAATAATTTCTTCCATCGAACCCGTTGAAAGTCGGTGTCCTGCCACATTGATTACGTCATCAACTCGCCCCATTACATATACATAACCGTCCTCGTCTATATATCCGCCATCGCCCGTAAGATAGTAGCCTTCAAAAGTGTTTAAATACGATGCTTTAAAGCGTTCATTATCGTTCCAAAGCGTTGGTAAACTACCTGGTGCCATCGGTAATTTTACGCAAATAAAACCTTCTTCGTTGGCTTTTACTTCTTCGCCCGCTTCGTTCAAAATCTTTAATTCAAAACCACAAACGGGCTTGGTTGCCGAGCCCATTTTTACGGGAAATTCCTCAACACCCATCATATTTGAAACCATTCCCCAACCCGATTCTGTTTGCCACCAATGATCAATTACGGGCAGTTTTGAGATGTGCTGCAACCATCTCAAAGTGGGTGGGTCGCAACGTTCTCCTGCCACAAAAATGCTTTTTAAGGAACTGAGTTCGTATTTTTGCATTAATG